>VBAR01000011.1 GCA_005882315.1 Bacteroidota bacterium | reverse complement strand
GAGGCGCTGCTGCTTCGTTTTTCATAATACGTCGTGCTGCTGCCATAACAACTCAGTCCATCCACGTAGCTTTGCATGCTGCTGAGTGATGTATGTGTGGCATCGGTATAAATACCTTCTGTTATACTGCGGAAGCGGCTGTCATATTTTGTGTAGAACCATTTATTACTTGTACGCATCTTAGCATCCTGTACCAATACTACTCTGTCAAGCGGGTCATACACTATATATACCACACCTGCTCCCGGTACTTTTTTCTCCACTACCCTTCCCTTAACATCATACTTATAAGAAAAAATAAGATTAGGCGCATTGCTTACATTCCATCCCGCACTGTTCATTTTTATTACTGCCTTCGGTGGTATCACGTACGATACATTGCCTGATAAGTCATATACATAATAAGTATCAAAATAATCCGAACCGTTTTTCTGACGTTTTAGTATCACACGGCCTATCTTATCAGTAAATACTATTGTACGACCAGGATCGGAATCACTGCCATCATCCACTGCTTCCGTTACTATTAGATCATTGGCTGAATAAGTACCGCCGCTCGTACCATCCACATTCCATTTTCTTACTCCGCCATTGATACTGTTATCCCCTGATTCATTGGTGCGGTACAGCATCATTTGATAATGCTGATCGGTCTGAAAATTATTACCAACACTTCCTTGCTTGAGCAGTCGCTGCATCGGGCTTTCTTCTATATCTGATTGTGCCCACGGTTTAGTATCATACGCTACCTTGTTGGTTGTTGTGTTCGTTGTATAAAAACTTGCCTGGTTACTTTCCGCAGTAGAACGTTCTTGGAAAGTACCGTTTGTTGTACTGGCTTCAAATGGTAAAAAACTTTTTGTCGCTCTGCCAAACTCATCGTACTTACTAAACTGAATAATATCCTTACCATTCGGACTGCCTGCTGCAATTATACTTTGCAAGGGTCTTCCAAACCCATCGATATAACTATACATTGTAACCCGTTCATGACTTTGCAATGTATTTACCAAACTCGCCTCCGTTATTCCGCCTTTCTTCACGATCTCTGTTACTACTCCCGCCGGTTGGCTGATTAAACCTGTACCCGTTGTAAGAGTGATTTGGGAATAACCACTACCTGCTGATAACAACATCAGCATTGCAGCTATGCTGCATAGACGTTGAATAGATCTCATAAGAAACCGTTTTTATTTTTTAAATACTAAATAAAGCACAGTAATGACCCTACTATGCATTTAGGGAGAGAGACTTTGATCGTTAGATTTTCATAGCGCAGAAATTCAAACAGATACATCAGTGCTTATTGCAACTGTATCGATATTGGATTGGTTTCTCAGTAAAGGATAGTAATGGGCTAACTGCAATACTTAACAAAAGAACCGACTAAGGTAGTCATCTATCGAATTATAACTACCCTTACTATTTTCATACATTACTTTTTTAATACTATAATTAACAAAAAAAATGAAGCTATAAAAGCAATTATAGAAAATGAAACCCACTTACTTTTTGTATTATCATTTTTTTTGGCAAACTTCTCTTGAAGAGTTGCTATTCTATCTTTTGTATAATATCGTACTAAAAAAAATAGACATACGAAAAAAAATACTACTATGAAAAAGCCTGGAGGAAGTTGTTCATCTCGAATTTTTATTAATGGCTGAATAAGTCGAAAAACAATTACAAGATGAAAAAATTCCAACACCATAATTAGCATTAAAGCCCCTAAACGAGGATTAAAATCATTAGCCTTAACAAACAAGTTGTAATAGCAAATAAAAATATTATTATAAAGATTCATAGTCTATTTATTTAAAAAAAACAAATGTAGCATACTATAAACAAAACTACTTCTCTTAATTTAAGTATTATGGATTTCTAACCGCATTAATTATATTTCGATTTTTGTGAATTGGTAATTGAATTTAACACGATAAGCTCCAAAGATCTTTTTTATTGTCACCAATTAATCAGTATAGGTCCAATAGGTTTCGAGTATGACCAAATTAAAGAAAGATTTTCGCCTAGGCTTTTTCCTGTCGTTGCCCTCGATATTAAATCACCAACAAACCAAATTGTACCAAAAACGGGGTTTATTATAGAAACTATATCAGCAGCAACGGTTATAACATGTTTAGTCTGAATTCCTCTGGGATCTTTCATTGCATCATAAACATCAATAAACGCAACCAATCCTCCAGCAATTCTAGACGCACTTTTCATGTAAGTCGCCCCCTTTGTGAAAAACTCTGGACCTGTAGCTATTTTTTCTCCGTATTTAAATGCTCTCTCAAGCGGAGTAAGTATTGTTAAATCCGTTAACCCTAAGGAAGTATTTGCATTTTCTCTAATGCTGGAAAAATACTCAAATGATTTTTCCATACTCTGTGCATGTTCGCACATCCCTATAAAATGTGACCCCATTGCAAATCCTTGAATTATTTCTCCAAGATCTGTATCGATAATTTCATTATTGTCTCCGGTATTAAACAAAACTGTTGCCCCCCACTCTTTTTCGTTTAACCTATAACCAAACGTAAAGGCTGTTACCTTATAACCCATTGACGTCTTATTCCAGATTGCTTTCAAGACCCTTTCAATTGGATTAAACTCATTACCTCCATATCCACCACCTGCACCTTCTCCCATCGTGTAAAATCCGATCACATCCCTGCTCTCTTCATCACCAAACATAAAAAGGGAATTCTCGTTTGTTGAAGACCAATATCCTCCATATGGAGATTCCAATAATCTGTTTATAATATCAACCATTTGCTCTGCAGATTTTACATCTCCCATCGGATCATTAAAATTGATGGGGTTGTTACCAGCATAATGATAAACAGATAATTCAACAGTGGCTTCAGCTTTTGGGTCAACAGAATTAAATCTACCCAGAACCGGATCATATTCTCTGAAGAAAGTACTGAAGTAATCAACGATACCACTAAAATCATCCTGCCATCTACTACCTGCATTGTATAAATTATTATTGGGTGCTGATGGCTGATAATTACCAGCCATTATCATTCCATACGGATAATAACTATTCTCTTGTCTTACAATTGCGCTACCGCTGTTATCTTCAAAGCTCACTCTTACATTACCCTGGTGATCGGTAATAAAATACTCAAATGTAAAAGTGCTGCTTCCAGTTTTTCGTACTCTTCCTTCCGGCATGGCAAAACTTGTGAGGGCATTGCTATTATCAAACTCAAAGCCGCCAATATAGTTTATTGTTGTGCTGCTGCTGCCATCATAAATTGTTTTACTAAGCTTGCTGCCGCCTGCATCATA
>VBAR01000010.1 GCA_005882315.1 Bacteroidota bacterium | reverse complement strand
TCGTTGCGGGACTTAACCCAACACCTCACGGCACGAGCTGACGACAGCCATGCAGCACCTTATCAGCGGTGTATTGCTACAAAATGAGCTTTCACCCACGGTCCACTGACATTCTAGCCCAGGTAAGGTTCCTCGCGTATCATCGAATTAAACCACATGCTCCACCGCTTGTGCGGACCCCCGCCAATTCCTTTGAGTTTCAATCTTGCGATCGTACTTCCCAGGTGGGATACTTAATGCTTTCGCTCAGACACTTGCAGTTTATCGCAAATGTCGAGTATCCATCGTTTAGGGCGTGGACTACCAGGGTATCTAATCCTGTTTGATCCCCACGCTTTCGTGCCTGAGTGTCAATATTCGTGTAACGAGCTGCCTTCGCAATTGGTGTTCTATGTCATATCTAAGCATTTCACCGCTACATGACATATTCCGCTCATCTCCACGGTATTCAAGAATGATAGTATCAATGGCAGTTTCCAAGTTAAGCCTGGAGATTTCACCACTGACTTACCACCCCACCTACGCACCCTTTAAACCCAGTGAATCCGGATAACGCTTGCACCCTCCGTATTACCGCGGCTGCTGGCACGGAGTTAGCCGGTGCTTATTCATCTGGTACCGTCAACTACTTTAGAAAAAATAGATTTCTTCCCAGATAAAAGAAGTTTACAATCCAGAGGACCTTCATCCTCCACGCGGCATGGCTGGGTCAGACTTGCGTCCATTGCCCAATATTCCTTACTGCTGCCTCCCGTAGGAGTCGGGCCCGTGTCTCAGTGCCCGTGTGACTGGTCGTGCTCTCACACCAGTTACTGATCGTAGGCTTGGTGGGCCGTTACCCCGCCAACTACCTAATCAGCCGCACAGCCATCTTCAAGCGCCGGAGCTATAATAATAAAGTGATGCCACTCTATCATATTACGGGGTATTAATCCAAGTTTCCCTGGGCTATTCCCCACTTAAAGGAAGGTTCTGTACGTGTTCCGCACCCGTTTGCCGGTCGCCAGCATCTGTATTGCTACAGACCTGCTGCCCCTCGACTTGCATGTATTAAGCCTGCCGCTAGCGTTCATCCTGAGCCAGGATCAAACTCTCCATTGTAAATGTTGTTTGATGCTGACCGTTTAAAATTCTCAAGAGAAAAATTAACGTGTCAAATCGAATGTTATTCGCTTGACTTACCTTGATCCCGATAAAATCGGGATGCTGTTGTTTCCTAACTTTCAAAGATCTTTTGGCCGTATTTCGCCATCCCTTTTTAAGGGAGTGCAAAGGTAAGGGCCTGTATATTACTACCAAAATTATTTGCTAGTTTTTTTTCTAGCTTTTGGTGTGAATTTCAATTTGTTTTGAGAAGAACTTCCTTAGCATTTTCTAAGGGGTTGCAAAAATATGGAGGTCGATTTTATCAGCAAACTTTTATTCGCTGTATTTGTCCACATCTTCTCAATTTTTGTATCATTTTTTCTGTTCAGAGAGCTATGTCCTTATTGCTAAGGGGGTGCAAAGATAAGTGTGAGAACTTGACAGCCAAATGTTTTTTGAATTGTAATACTTACAGGGAGCTGAAATGCAATACAGGCAAAGGTTTAAGCCGATATAAAGTTTTCAAAAATGTTTTTCGCCATACCAAACATCAACCAAAAACAAGCCCTGCGCAGGAACTGCAAAACTTGCGGCTGTACAATCTTTAGATTCAATTATGCTAACAAAGTCCTTAATACTTGTTTTTCCCCTGCCTACATTCAACATTGTAGCTGCCAATGCCCTGACCATCCCTCTTAAAAAACGATTTGCTTTAATATTGAAGACAAGGCAACCACTCTCGTTGACCCATTTAGAATCAGCAATTTCACACTTAAAACTCTTTACCTGTGTATTTCGTTTTGAAAAAGAGGTAAAATCCTGATATTCTTTAATGACTGAAGCGGCTTGATTTAATAAATCATTATCCAACTTATATGGGAAGTAGTAAGCCCGATCTGCCAGGAAAGGATTCTTTTTCTGGTATATATAATACTTATACTCCCTGTAAACTGCATCAAACCTGCAATGTGCAGAGTCGTTAACCTTTATGATATTATTTATTACAATATCATCTGGTAATATTGAGTTTAAATTATAAGAAACAGACGGATCAATTACGTTTACAAAATCAAAATGAAAATAATTCTTTAGTGCATGAACTCCTGCATCTGTTCTTGAAGATCCTGTAAGATTGATTTTTTCTTTGAAGAAAATATAGAGTGCTTTTTCAACTTCTGCCTGAACTGTATTTGCATTGTGCTGGATTTGAAACCCGCTATAGTTTGTGCCTTTATATGAAACTTCAATGAAATAACGCATTTGAAGAGTTAACGTAGCATCGCTTTGAAGCGGTTCAAATAATATTCATCTTTAAGCTCATTTTGTAATGCAGGGAAATTTTCCAAATCGGAAACATATAAGTATGCTGCATCAAAAAATTTATATTTCCCATCATCTTTTAAAAATAAGGTACTAAGATTTTTAATTTGCTCAGTTGTAAAACACTTTTTTTTAAACACCTTAGCTGCTTCACTTAACATACCGGCATCATCTGCTTCTCCTGCCATTGTCTTTCTCAACTTGAAAAAATCATTTTCATTTGCAAGAGATGGACAACTGTTCTTTTTAATTGCTACTACTGTTGCCGGGTTTGCCGCTTTAGGCTCTGTGACAACTACAGAGCTTTCTTGTTTATTTGCATCAGTAGAAATGTCAAGAAATTTTTTTTCTTCTTTCCCTTCAGTTTTTTCCGTCTGCATTTCGACTTTGGGTGGAGGTATTAAGATTTTAATCGTGTCCCTTGCACCATCAGAATGTTCATCTATGTATGTTACGCCAAAACCTTCTGTTGTTGAACTTTCTGATTTGCGTAATACTTCTGATTTTTTATAACCTTGAGGAACAACCTGAGTTTTTTCTCCCACTATTTCTTGCGGTTCTTCCTTTATTTGAACTGGAGGTTGTTCTGCTATCTTATTTTCCACCGGTTTATCTGCAATAGGCTCAGTCTTTTTTTCTTCTACGATTTCAGATGTCTTTTCGGGCTGCTTTGCAGCTTCAACTACTACCAATGGCTTTAAGTCTGGCTTAACCGCTTCTGTTTTTACCCCGGGTTGATTTGCTACTCCATTAGCAGCAGGAGTCTTTACTTCTTCTTTTGCTACCTCTGTTTTCTTTTCTTCTTTCAACTTAGGTTCAGGTTTTTCTAATAAGGTTGAATCATCTGATGCTTTTGCAAGTATTTGAGTAAAGGCAGATTCGTCTTTCTTAAAGGGTTCTTTTTTTTCAACAGCCGATTGGATATTATTATTTGCCATCACTGTGCCCGCCGTTTGCAGGTCAAAAAGCCCCCAGCCTTTTTCTTCAAAATTTTTAAGCAAATAACCATGGTCTTTACCACTTACTTTAACACTGAAATTTTGCTCAAGCATATTCTTACCCGGAAACCCAACTGATAAATCATAGGTACTATCCCGCAAATGCGAAAGTATAAGGTACCCCGTTGAGGCTGAGCTGTGAATCTTATCTTTCAGCTTTATATAAAATGGCTGTGATGACTCTGATTGTATATAAAGAAAATATACTCTTTGTGTAAAACCGGAAAAGCTTAAAGCGGCAAGAACGAGGAAGAGGAATAATCTTTTCATTATCGGGATTAATAGGTCTCAAAGTTAGCTGAAATCTTGCTACAATAACCTGTTAAAAGATGTAACCATCCTTACTATTTCTACGTCCAGTTATAAATGGTCTTCCTAAATTTGCCGTCTTAAAATCTCATTATGAAAAAAATCATTGGATTTGTCGTTACCTTAAGTATTGGAGCTATTAGTTTGGCGCAAGAGATACCCCAGGATACAAGCTGGAAAAAAAAGTACCAGGAAACTGCTGAAAAAATTAATGACCTGGTTCATACTAAACTGGAAGTAAAACCAGATTTCAGCAAATCTTATTTATATGGTAAGGCTTGGTTAACCCTCAAACCGCATTTTTACGCGACCGATTCTTTACGTCTTGATGCGAAGGGAATGGAAATTAAAACGGTTGCCCTTGTAAAAGCCGGTAAAAAATCCCCGCTAAAATTCACTTATGATGAATGGAACCTGCGAATCAAACTCGATAAAACATACAAATCTTCCGAGGCCTATACAATATATATAGAGTATACTGCCAAGCCGGATGAGTTCCAGGAAAAATATGGCACAAATGATTTTCTTGGCATTAAAGGACTGTATTTCATTGACCCTCTGAACGAAGACCCGGAAAAACCTACTCAAATCTGGACGCAGGGTGAAACGGAATCCAACTCTGCATGGTTTCCCACAATTGACAAAACCAATCAAAAGACGACCCAGGAACTGACTGTTACAGTAGCTAATAAATATGTGACATTATCGAATGGTAAACTGATGAGTCAAAAGAAAAATACTGATGGTACCCGGACGGATTACTGGAAAATGGATCTACCACATGCTCCTTACCTTTTCTTTTTAGGTGTAGGTGAATATGCTGTGATAAAAGATAAATGGAGAGGAAAAGAAGTAAATTATTATGTAGAACCAGAGTATGCATCAGTAGCAAAAAAGATCTTTGGTAACACTCCTGAAATGATCGAATACTTTTCAAAGATCACAGGTGTTCCTTTTCCATGGATAAAATATTCGCAAATAACCGGCCGTGATTATGTAGCCGGCGCAATGGAAAATACAACTGCTACCATTCACCAGGAAAGTGCGCAGCAAGATGCCCGTGAATTAATTGATGGCAATAATTGGGAAGGCACAATTGCACATGAATTGTTTCATCAATGGTTTGGCGATTATGTAACAACAGAACAATGGACCAATCTTACACTTAACGAATCATTTGCCGATTATAGCCAGACACTTTGGGATGAATATAAATATGGCAAAGACGCCGGCGATGCAGAAAATTTACAGGGGATGCAAGGTTATTTGCAAAGTGGTAGTGAGAAAAAAGATCTGGTTCGTTTTTACTATAGTGATAAGGAAGACATGTTTGATGCAGTAAGCTACCAGAAAGGTGGACGCATTTTACATATGCTACGGAATTTTGTTGGCGACAGCGCCTTTTTTAAATCACTCAACAATTATTTAACGACAAATAAATTCAAATCAGCTGAGGCGCATAATCTTCGTTTAGCATTTGAAGAAGTTACCGGCCGTGACCTTAACTGGTATTTCAATCAATGGTATTTTGGAAGTGGCCACCCATCCGTTACTATCGACTATGTATATGATGATGCAGCAGGTAAAGTGAATGTTATTGTAAAGCAAACTCAAAAAACCGGTAAGATCTTTACTTTACCAATGGCAGTAGATATTTATAATGGCTCACAAAAAGTACGTCATACTATCTGGGTTAAAAATGAAGTTGATACTTTCACTTTTAATTACTCAAAGAAACCTGAACTTGTAAATGTAGATGCTGATAAAGTAATGCTTTGGGCAAAGAAAGACAACAAGACCCTTGATAATTTTATTCATCAGTATAAATATGCAGGCAATTATGTTGACAGAAGGGAAGCAATTGAATTTGCCAGTAAAAATCAAAAAGAACCGAAAGCTCAGGAACTGTTGAAGCTTGCATTGAAAGATAAATATCACGGATTGCGCAATTACACATTAGCTGTAATAGATATGAAAAATGAAGAGTTCAAAAAGTCTATTGAACCAATACTTGCTGATTTAGCAAAGAATGATAAGAAATCAACTGTACGTGCAAGTGCATTGGGCCGCTTAGGTACTTATAAAAAAACAGAATACACAGAAATGTTTATAGCCGCTACAAAGGATTCTTCATATACTGTGGCCGGTGCAGCATTAGATGCCCTGAATGAAGTAGATCAAAAATCTGCAATGGAAATTGCGAAGCAACTGAATACACAAAAATCAAAAGGTCTTTTAAAAGAAGCTATCACCACTGTCGTTGCCAGCGCAGGTGATGAAAGTATGTCTGAAGAGATCATTGGTGGTTTTGCGAAAATGCCAGTGGGCCAGGAAAAATTTCAACAATTGAATGCTTTGAGTGCTTATTTAACCGCATTAAAAAATACGGAGAAAGTGAAACAAGGTGTAGATGAGATTGTAAAATTTCGTGATGCAATCCCTGAGCAATTCCAAAGTCAAACGAATCCCTTTATCAATGGCGTAGTATTAAAAGACCTGCTGACAAAAAAAGATGAACAATCAAAAGCTGATGCAGGTAATACAGCTTTGAAAGAATTGGTAGAGTATATAAAAAGTAAATTGCCTGCAGAGGACAAGAAAGGATTTTAATATTTATATAGTATTATAAAAAGGAGGAACAAATTGTTCCTCCTTTTTTTATGCACTGATAAAGAAGAAAAACTATTCTACCGGGCATTGAATCTTTTGCATTTTAATTCCCTTACTAAAATCAACATCATTTACATTTTTAAAAAACATTCTGCCGTTTTTTTCTTCCTGCGGACCATAACCTTCGGTTACAATACTGTCTTTCACCATAAATACAACCTGGCGAATTGATGATTTCCCTTCTGATATAAAAGTATAATCGGCAACTAATGTATCGCCACGCATTACACCATCAATAGTCCCCTTGCTTTTATCTTTTTCGTTAAATAAATAAGCAAGCATGCCTGTTACTGTGTTCGGAAATTTTTCCAGTTTGAGTTTTATCGTGTCTTTACCTGAAACATAAGTATAGCAAGTCATATTAGGTATTTGAATTTTCATTTCAGGTTCAGGCTTTGCAGAATCTCCGGTAGAAACTTCTGTAGCTGTTTGTTTGGAGTCGTTGTTGCATGCAAAGAAAACAGCAGATACAATAGTGAGGATGAAAAAAGTTTTCATTAGAATTACAATTAAGGTTAAAAAAGGGTAAGCCTTCATCGTTCAAGCCTATTGAATTTTTCTAAAAGTAAAATTTTTTCCATCTGCTCCCGGAAAAAACAATAACCCTGATCTGAATTCATACACCTGGTTTTTTGCAGAAAAAAAACTAATAAAGGAATCCTCAAATTTTTCAAGGCCGCATTTCCCTTCACTCAAACTAATAACAGAAGTTGACAAACGATTACGGGAAATTTCGAAACTTCCGTTTATTCCTCTGCAACCGGTTGAACCCGATACTTTCCGGGTGACAGAATCAAACCGAATATATGGCATGCCGGATTTGTACTCAGCCGGATCCAGAATAGTACTGTTCTGTGCTTGTAATACCCAAACACCATACAAACTTGTTTTTACATCAGGATTGTTTTCTGTTGTTACGGAAGTTGGTGATTGCTGAACAGGTTGTGAATTTACAGGTGATACGGGAGCAGTAATAACTTCAACCTTGCCATCTGTTTTTTGATCTTCAGTTTCACTTTTCGATTTCAGATCACATCCGGCAATCAGGACACAGATGATGATAAAATTTAAAAACTTATTCATGATTTTTTTTATTCAATTTACCAACTGCCGCCAGCACCACCACCACCAAAGCCACCACCGCCGAAGCCACCAAAACCTCCACCACCGCCACCGCCACCCCCAGACCATCCACCACCTCCGCCGCCACCGCCAAGAATACTACCCCATATTGTTGGCCCTAACCAACCCTGATAACCCCTTCGTGATGCATAACCTCCTCCCTTGTTTCCTCTCCCAAAAATGCTGAGGAATATTATTACAAGTATTATTATAAAAATGATACGACCAACACTTGGCCGCCCTTTTGATTTACCATAACTCGCAGGAGCTTTATACTCTCCTGCTGCTGCTTTTATAATTGCATTAACTGTTCTGTTTAAACCACTGTAATAATTACCCTCCTTAAAATCTGGGATTAATTCATCTTCTAAAATATGTTTTGCAACAACATCGGGTATGGCCCCTTCCAATCCGTAGCCAACAGCAATATATGCATCTCTATTGCCCTTTTCTGTTGATATTAAAACTACAACTCCATTATTATGTTCTTTTCCACCTACACCCCATTTTCTTCCAAGTGCTGTTGCATACTCATTAGCCGAATACCCTTGCAGCGTTTCAACAATTACTATTGCCACCTGGTTAGAGGTGCTGTCATCATATGTGATCAGCTTACTTTCAAGGTATGATGCCTGTTCCGGGGTAAGAAAGTTTTTCCCTTTCGTAAAATCATTGTAAAGCTTCGCGGGGTTAGGTGGTTGAGGCACCACATTCTCAACCTGTGCTGAAGCACCGATCGAAAAAAGAAGACAAGCTATAAAAAGAATCTTTTTCATTTATTTTCCAAACACTATATCGTCGGACAATTCATTTTTATCTGTATCATTATTGAAAGGAAAATTTTTTGTCAACGCTTCTCCTATATCCTTCACAACTTCACTTATACCTGCAGCATAATTTTCCTTGTTAAAATTGCTGATCATCTTTTGCACTTCCTGGTTCCAATATTCATTTCCCACTTTTTTATGAATGCCCTCGTCTCCAAATACAGCCAACTGACGATCCTTCATTGCCACATAAACTAATACTGCATTCCGATCATCTGTCTTTTGCATCTCAAGTTGAAAAAAAAGTTCTGCGGCACGATCAATGGCATCCATGTAGCTGCATTTGCTTTCCACAAAAACACGGACTTCGCCACTGGTCATCCGTTCAGCATTACGAATAGATTCGATAATGAGCTGCTGCTCTTCAGCGGAGAAGAAATCTTTCTTTTTGAAAAATGAGAACATTACCAGGCTTATTTGATATCAAACTTTATGTCGGGATTTTTTTCGGATCCTTTATCTGCTTCGTAAAAAGCTTTTTCCTTTTTACCAAAAATACCCGCCAATAAGTTAGTTGGGAAACGAACTACTTTGAGATTATAACTCTCAACTGTTTTATTATAATCCTGCCTGGCGACGTTTATACGGTTTTCTGTTCCCTCGATCTGCGTTTGAAAATCCTGGAATGCCTTGGTTGTTTTTAGATCAGGATACTGCTCAAATGAAGCGATCAACCGGCTGAAAGAGCCTTGAAGATTTCCTTGTGCCTGCTGATAAGCTTCCAAAGATTTCGGATCATTTATATCAACGTTGATAGACGTAGCTTTTGCTCTTGCTTCCACAACAGCCGTTAAAGTTGATTTTTCGAAGTTGGCAGAAGCTTCGACAGTTTTTATAACACTGCTATAGAGATCAGTTCGGCGCTGATAGTTTGTTTCCACATTACTCCATGCTTTTTTCACACCTTGCTCTGAAGTAACCAGGCCATTATAGCCGCTGCAACCCCATACAAAAAGTATAAGTACGAGAGCTACAACTGCAAGTAATCCAATATTACGGGTTCCTTTCATTTTACTAAGTTTTAATTTTTAGAGACTAAAATTACTGAAAAGGAAATAGGTCGGGGATGATTTTTATCCAAACATTACCGGATTGTAACTATTTACCGGTAACAGATAAAAAATAATCGGCAAACAGTAGCTGTATGCCGGCAAGAAATTATGCAAAGAATTGATTGTTTCAAATGCTTATGCGTTCACTTCGGTTGAAGTACTGAAAAAAATTCTTCAAAGCATCTAGCATTCCCAAAAAAAAGAGAGTTCTAGCCTAAGCTAAAACTCTCCGTTTTTCCTTTTTATTAAGTAACCAGTTTTACCTGGTCATCAATATTATTCAAAGATAAACTTTGAATTCAGGATTGTACTTTAATGTAATCCAAAAACATGCCAGCAACGTACCCACTGATTCAATTATTAAATCACTTCTATGTGTTGAAACTCTTTCCCTTTTATTGCTCACTTGTGTGTAAATAATTCCCCGCATCATGGAAAGTTTTTAATAATTCTCCTGTGATAAAAAGAAATCGTTTCGCTTATTACCTTTGGATCTTATTTCTTTTTTTCAAGATACACTTTTTCTGCTTCGTCAAGTGAATGTGTTGCCCTGATATTTTTTTCCTTTTTTACAATTTGCGCCAACTTAATATAAAATTTTTTCAAAATTTCCAACTCATCTTCAGAAAGGTCTTCTATATCTACGAGGCGATTACTTGTTTTTTCATTAGCAGCAATCAGTTCATTTAATTTAAGTTGGATAGCCATCGAATCACGGTTTTGAGATTGTTGTATAATAAAAACCATTAAAAAAGTAATAATAGTTGTTCCGGTATTAATTACCAATTGCCATGTATCTGAAAAACCAAACAAAGGCCCTGTAATGAGCCATGCGATAATGACAAGCATAGCACCAATAGTAGCGAAAGGACTGCCGGCTGCCTTAGTAAACACTTTTGAAAACTCCGTGAACTTTTTTTTAAGCCCTTTCTTTTGCTTTGATTTTGTTTTCATTTTAAATATTTTAAACAAATGTACATGTCCGTTTATTATTAAATGAAAAAGCATGCTATGAACTCCTATCGACTGTTACAACACCTTTAAAAGCCTTTTAAATGGTATAGAAATTGAATGACCAGATTAAAATTAATTCATATGGCTAAGTATTCTAAAACCGCCCAGAAAAAAGTAGAAAAGGCAATGCATGAAAAAAAACATGGGACTTTGAAAAGTGGCCGTAGTGGGAAAAAAGTTACCAGCCGGAAACAAGCAATAGCAATTGGCCTCTCAGAAGCAAGAGAGGCGGGTGCAAAAGTTCCAAAAAAGAAATCTTCTTCAAAAAATAGTTGAATCAACAATACTTAAATGACTTTATACCGTTTAAATCAAAAATTGTCATATTAAAATTTCAGTATGCGACTAAAAAAGAACCCCCGCAAATTGCGGGGTTCTTTTTTTTATAATGATTCACATGTAAGTTTCATCTGATGTAATTTCTTATACTTAAATATTCTTTTTGAAAAAGCATAGGTTTGTAATAAAAAAGGAGACCGATATCAACGTAAACTAAAAAATGGGTAATAAAACCTACAGATACTTTATAAAGATTCGTCTGCAGATTCTATTTCATTTTCTTTTTTACTCCAGGAATATTCTCCTTCATCTTCCGCTTCCATGTTAATTCTTGTTTCAGCTATTTCTGTCAGATACCTGTCTGTTTCTTCTTCTTCATTTAGTGTTTTTTCCAAAATATCAGCAGCTTTATTAAGACCCATCGTAATTGCAAGTTGTACTAATCCGCCATAGCTGGCAATTTCATAGTGCTCTATTTTTTGAGCACCGATAATTAATGCAGCATCCCTGGTCATAGAACCTTCTTTAGTATCATTTATTACCGCTTTACCTTCCCTTATCAATCCTTCCATGGCATCACATTTTTTTCCAATTGCACCTTTACCAATCATTTTAAAAACCTTCTCCAGTCTTTTTATATGTCTTTCTGTTTGTTTCAAATGATGTTCAAAAGCATCTTCTAATTCTTCCGTAGTAGCAGCCTTTTTCATTTCAGGCAATGCCTGGATTAATTGTTGTTCCGCATTATAGATGTCCTTAAGCTCGTTAACAAAAAACTTTTCCAATGGAGAATTTGAATGCCCATTTTTTTCGGAAAAGCCATTTCCATTATTGGAGGTTGATGTATTTTTTGACTGTTTCATAAAATAATTTTTAGAAATGTATTAGATATACTCTTTGTGCAAAAAGATTCAGTTAATTATGGGGAAAAATAGAATTAAAGACTGCCATGAACAACAGTCTTTAATTCTTAGCTGTATATAAGTTTATTACCTATTTCTGTTTCTTGATGATCTTCCGCTTTGTCCACCCCTATCCATTGAGGAAAATCCACGCATGGAAGAAGAACGACGTGATGAGCTTCCAGTATTTTCCATACCATATCTTCCCTGGTTTTGCTGTGAGGAAGAATATCCTCTACTGTTGCTTCCGCCATAATTGCTTCCGCTATTTGAACCTGAATTGCTTCCTCTATTCCATTCAGAATTACCATAATTATCACCAGAGCTTCTTCCTCCATATCCTCTATCTCCATATCCACTATTACCATAGTTACTACCCATGTTGCGGTTATAACTACTTCCGCCACCACTACCATAATTGCCAGAGTTGCTTCCGCCATATCCACTATTGCCATAGTTACTACCCATGTTGCGATTATAACTACTTCCTCCACCACTACCATAATTGCCAGAGCTGCTTCCATATCCACCGTTATTATATCTTTGTTCACCATAACCACTCATTCCACCACCAAAGCCACGCCTGCTACGACCAGAATTACCGCCATAAGATCCGTAGTTACTTCTGTCTTCGTCATTTTCAGAATAAGAACGGCCTCCATAGTCGCTATCATAATCTTCATCGTAACCTTCATCATAGTCTCCACCCATACTACCTGATCTTTGTGATGATCTACCCTGGAATCCCTGATCATCATCATCATAATCTTCGTCTGAATCCTGTTGATACTGGCTGGAATAATTATCTTCTTCATCAAAGTCATCATAAGAAGATTGTCCATCCGACCTGTCATAAAAATTTTGTCTGTCTTGATTTGAATTTCTTCTGTTACCAGTCGCATAACCTTGTTGCGACGATGTTTGGTTTCTGTTTGTCATAATTATAATTTTTAAAAATTATTAATGAAACATTTTATCAAAAAAAAATTATCAAACAGTATGCCTCAATAAAAAAAATGCAGAATAAAAAAATTACAATGATATCTGGCGTATGTAAAAAAATTTATCATTAAACAAATGAATAATGATAAATCATTGATGTTTTCGCTTTAAAAAAATAAAGCTTGGGTTTACCCCAAGCCTTATTTTTTTATTACGGAATTTTTTATTTACTTAACAGCGGCAATTCCCGGCAATTCTTTTCCTTCAAAATATTCAAGCATGGCGCCCCCACCAGTGCTTACATAACTTACCTTATCTGCAAAACCGAATTGATTTACTGCAGCCACACTATCACCGCCACCAACTAAAGAAAAAGCACCGTTTTGTGTAGATTCTGCCACAGCTTTTGCAATGACCTTGGTTCCGTGTTTGAACTTATCCATTTCAAAGACTCCCATTGGGCCATTCCATAAAATCGTTTTACTGTGTTTAATGATATTACAAAACTGTTCGCATGCATTCGGTCCAATATCCAATCCCATCCAGCCTTCAGGAATATGATTACTCGGCGCATCCGAAGTATCTGCATCCGCATCAAACTTATCAGCAATAATAGAATCAGGAGGAAGATGAATGCATACTCCTTTCGAAGCAGCCTTCTTCATAATTTCATTTGCTGTATCAAGCCGGTCATCTTCACATAAAGAATTTCCTATTTTACCACCCATCGCTTTCATAAATGTGTATGCCATTCCACCACCGATAATGATATCTGTAGCTCTTTCGAGCAGGTTTTCTATAATGAGAATTTTATCAGAAACTTTTGCGCCACCTATTATTGCCGTAAATGGTTTTTCCGATTGATGTAAAACTTTTTCAGCAGCTGTCACTTCTCCTTCCATTACATATCCAAAAAATCTTTTATCAGCTGAAAAGAATTTTGCAATAACTGCTGTAGATGCATGTGCCCGGTGTGCTGTACCAAATGCATCGTTAACCCAAACATCGCCAAGCTTACTCAGCTTTTCTGCAAATGCTTCATCCCCTTTTTCTTCCTCTTTGTAGAAACGAAGGTTCTCTAATAACAAAACTTCGCCGGGGCCTAACATTGATGCGGTGAGATAAGCCTTTTCACCAATACAATCATCGACAAAAAAAACTTTTGCTCCACTGAGCAAACCCGATAAATGAGCAACAAGATGTTTTAATGAATACTTTTCTGACGGGCCGTCTTTTGGTCTTCCCAGGTGACTCATCAATATCGCACTGCCGCCATCATCCAGTATTTTTTTAATTGTCGGAACAGTTGCTTTCATTCTTGTATCATCAGTAATTGTATATTCATCATTTAGTGGCACATTGAAATCAACACGGATCAACGCTTTTTCTCCACTGAAATTATGTTCTGAAAATTTTGACATGATTAAAACCCCCAATCCGCCTCGGCGGAGCTTTTTGAAGTTAATAATAAAATTAAAAGCTCTCTTAAAATAAGAGAGCTTCGAAGTTAAACTTTATAATTATAAAATTAGACCTGTTCCTTTTACCCCTTTAGGGGCAGGGGTTTTTATTTAATAAGTTTTGCAAAATAATGCAACGTTCTTACCAATTGGCTTACATAACTCATTTCGTTATCGTACCAGCTCACTGTACGTACAAGCTGTGTATCTCCTACATTTTGCACTTTAGTTTGTGTAGCATCAAACAATGAACCGAATGAAGTACCAATTATATCACTGCTTACAATTTCGTCTTCTGTATAGCCAAAACTCTCATTGGATGCGGCTTTCATAGCAGCATTAATTTCTTCAACCGTTGTTTTTTTACCCAGCATAGCTGTTACTTCTGTTAACGAACCTGTCAATGTAGGCACACGCTGAGCAGAACCATCCAGTTTTCCTTTCAATGATGGAAGAACCAAACCAATTGCTTTTGCAGCACCGGTACTGTTAGGTACAATATTTTGCGCAGCAGCTCTTGCACGACGCAGATCACCTTTCGCATGCGGCGAATCCTGTGTGTTCTGATCATTAGTATATGCATGCACAGTTGTCATCAAGCCATTCACTATTACAAATTTTTCCTCTAATACCTGCGCCATTGGTGCCAAACAGTTTGTAGTGCAACTTGCGCAACTGATCACTGTTTCGCTTCCATCGAGTATTTTATGATTTACATTAAAGACAATTGTTTTCAGATCTCCTGTTGCAGGCGCACTGATCACTACTTTCTTTGCACCGGCAGTAATATGTGCTTCTGATTTTGCTTTATCTGCAAAAAATCCTGTGCATTCCAACACTACATCCACCTGGTGATCTTTCCACGGAATTTGTGAAGGATCTTTCTGTGTATAAATTTTTACTTCGTCACCATTTACAATAATTGAATTTTCAGTTGACTTTACATCCGCATCAAAACGTCCCTGTGCACTGTCATACTTCAACAAATGGGCTAATACTTTCGGACTTGTAAGATCATTGACTGCCACTACATCAATACCTTCCATTTTATAGATCTGCCGATAAACCAAACGGCCGATACGGCCAAATCCATTAATTGCAACTCTAACTGTACTCATTTTAAAACAATTTGATTTTAAAAATTAGGTTGCGAAGGTAAGGAAACTCATCATCACGATTATATATCAGATTTAAAAGAAACAACTGTATTAACAACTGTTAATGAGGCAGAAAAAGAATCATTTCAAAAATAAAAAGGTAAAAACTGTGTATGATTTTCGACTCACTTACAAAAAAAACAGAATCATCTGAAGTCATATTTCCCAAAAGCAAGCCATTTGTAAACCCCCATTTTTTAGTGTTTTTACTTGTCACTTAATCCTTTAAAATATATCTAATGAAAAAACAATAAAATTGACTCTAAAAAAAGGCGATTTTAACGTCCAAACTTTAACAATTAAGTCGTTATTTTTCACTACTTTATGCTATATTTGCAGCCCTTTAGATTTGGAGGCTGGTAATACCTGCAAATAAGGGGGTAAAATAACCCCAAAAGAGGTGAATTTATCAGATTAATTTTTTAGATTTATACTCCCCTTAAAATCCTGTCTATGAAGAATCTATCTAAAGTCCAATTGAATTTGAAGAACATGTTTTTTTAACCACAAACCGTCTATATATGAAATCTGTTAAGATTTACACACAGGATTATTTTTTCTGTTATCCCAACTTTACATATTCCCGAAAGAAAAGGAAATAAGATTTGATGCACTGTATTAAGTGTAACGCAAATTCATTGCTGCGGTTTGCCACAAATATCCTTTTCGAAAATCCACAACTGTAGAACCTGATTAGAGCAATTAAAGCTTTTGCATTGATAACAATTTGTTTCGGCAAACTATTATCGATCAGAGGCAGATTGTAAATGAAAACTAAAATGAAAATTGACTAGTGCGGTTTGTAATATAACCATCCTTAAACCACTGTGCAAAAGCAAGTTTAAAAACTTCCTTCTAAGAGGAAGGGTGTTTTGTTTTGTGTTGTTGATGATGTTATGTGTTTTTGAAAATGTAAATGCACAATGTCCTGCTGTTATAAACACTCAGCCTGCTCCTCAAACAACTGGCATTGGATGTTCCGTTAGTTTCAATGTTAATGCAACTGGTGATCCAACTGTAACATATCAATGGCAACTTAATGGTGTTAATATTGGTGGAGCAACAGCTTCAACTTATACTATCCCTTCTGTCAACGCTGGTCATGCTGGAAACTATACAGTAATTGTTACTGCAGGATGTGGTACCCCAGTTACATCTGCCCCTGCTGCAGTACTTACAGTTAATCCTGCATTAAGTCCAGGCTCTATAAACACAACTGGAGGAAATTTTTGTGTTGGAGGAAATGTCAATATTGGTGGAACAAGTTCTCCCTATGGACCAGCGGCAGGTGGAAGTCCACCATATACTTATCAATGGGAAGAAAGTTATCAAGCAGGTGCTGGTTGTAGTGGTACATGGACACCCGCTGGCGGTATAAATAACGGCACAAGCTATGATCCCTTAGCTTTCGCTTCAGCAGGTACATACTGTTATAGAAGAAAAGTAACTGACGCATGTAATACAATTTCATATAGTGGAATTGCAACTTTTAATGTTTATGCTGACCCAGTTTCGCAAACTATAAATCCATCGCTTGTTTCTCCAGTTTGTGCTGGCACAAATATCTCAGCAACTTTTTCTGGAGGTTCTGGCGGTATTCCTGGCACAACCGATATATATGAATTTAGTACAAACTCGGGATCAACTTGGTCTCCTTATACTCCTGGAAATTCAATTTCTACTACTGGATTATCTGGCACAAATATTATTCAGATTAGAACGAGGCGTGAACCTCCTGCAGGAGTTAATGGATGCGGTACTGGCGCATATATTACTTATAGTTGGACAGTAAATGCATTGCCAACAATTACAGGAACACTTAGTGTATGTGTTGGATCAACAACTACATTAACCGGATCACCAACACCAGCAGTAGTTAATCCATGGGTATCATCGAACACTTCTATTGCTACTGTAACAACAGGCGGAGTAGTAACAGGTGTTGCCGCAGGCACTTCAACAATTACTTATACAAACAACAACGGCTGTCAACAAACTGCAACGGTAACAGTGAATCCCCGACCAGTGCCAACACTTACAGGTCCTGCCAGTGCATGTGTGGGTAGTACAGCAAATGTCTACACAACAGAAGTTGGCATGTCCAACTATGTTTGGGGAGTAAGTGCTGGTGGAACTATTACAGCAGGTGGTAATGCAACCAGCAATACTGTTACTGTTACCTGGACAACCACTGGTGCTAAAACAATTACTGTTAATTATACAAACGCTAATGGTTGCACTGCAGCAACTGCAACAACTTATAATGTTACAGTTAATGCAAACCCAACAGCTACTATAACAGGAACAGCATCTTTTTGTATAGGAGGAAGTACTTTATTATCTGCAGCTACTTCTACTGCAGGCAGTGGTTCAATTACCGGGTATCAATGGAACTTAGCAGGTTCCCCAATTGGCGGAGCCACATCTTCTACATATACAGCTACTGCTGCTGGAGCCTATACAGTTACAGTTACAAACAGCAATGGTTGTTCTACAACATCATCAATTACCAATGTTACAATCAATCCGCTCCCAACAATCACAGGAACACTAGATGTATGTGTCGGATCAACAAGAACATTGACCGGTTCACCAACAGCTGCAGCAGTTAATCCATGGGTATCATCAAACACTTCTATTGCTACTGTAACAACAGGCGGAGTAGTAACAGGTGTTGCCGCAGGTACTTCAACAATTACTTATACTAACAGCAACGGTTGTCAACAAACAGCTACGGTAACAGTGAATCCTCGACCAGTTCCAACACTTACAGGTCCTGCAAGTGCATGTGTGGGTAGTACTGCCAATGTCTACACAACAGAAGTTGGCATGTCCAACTATGTTTGGGGAGTAAGCGCTGGTGGTACCATCACAGCAGGTGGTAATGCAACCAGCAATACTGCTACTGTTACATGGACAACTGCAGGTCCTCGAACAATTACTATTAATTATACAAATGCTAATGGTTGCACTGCAGCAACTGCCGCAACTTATAATGTTACTGTTAATGCAAACCCAACCGTCGCTGTTAACTCACCGCTATATTGTTCGAATCTTCCTGCTCCAACAATAACTGCTACACCAGCACCTGCAGGTTCTTATAATTATGTGTGGACTGTTCCTGCCGGTGCTCCTAATCCGGGTAACGTAGCTAGTTTTACTGCCACCGCGGTCGCAGGTACTTATAGTGTAGTTATCACCAATCCAACTACAGGTTGCACTGCGAACGGTTCAGGGACTTTGTCATTGGGAAATCCGCCGGTTGTTACTTTAAATCCAGTTGATGTAGCAGGATGCAAAACCGGTGGTAGTAATACTTCTGTTACTTTCACTGCAACATCAACTGGTGGCTCGCCTGCTCCTACTGCGCAATGGCAAGTTAGCGCCGACAATATCACTTTCACAAATGTTACAACCGGGACGACCAGTACAACCACTGCCAGCGGCGTTACCACTTCTTCATTTACAATAGATCCCATTGCACAAGGAGATATGGGTCTGTATTACCGTGTCGCTTTTACAAATGCATGCGCCACCGTTTACTCGACAGGAGCTTTGCTGAGTTTTGGCTCGAGCATTAATGTAGTTCCCGGCCAGAATAACTTCGATGTCCAGTTTGTAGCATGTAATAGTTTGGTTGCTTGTGCAACAATCACATACAATAGTCCTAATAATACTGTTGGATGGGTTCATACCGTGCTTCAAATTGGCCCTACTGCCGCGGGACCGTGGACTGATGTCTCTCTTGAAGATTCAACGGTAGGACCAGGTCTCTTTAGCCGTACAGCATGTATTCCTTTCAGTTCTGCAAACAATGGTTGGTATTTACAGTGGCATACATGGAACTATAGTTGTGCATCGAATTATCAATATACTCTTCCTGTTGTTATTTATACAGGAACAAATGTAACTGCACCAAATTCTTGTATAGGCGGAGGTAACGTAAATTTTACATATACGGGAGCACCTCCGGGTGGTACATGGTCAGTAAATGGAGGTGGTAACATAAATCCAACCAGCGGACAGTTTACTCCTGTCACGGCCGGATGCTGGTCTGCTACTTATACAACACCACTGCCGAATGTGTGCAGTGGTACTAAAGAGTTTGTTGTTTTTCCTGCAGCACCAGTTCTTACTGCACCATCAAACACTTGTGCTTCGGCATTTAGCTTACCTTCTGTTACTCCTGTTACAGGATTTACTGTTGAATATAGTCTTGATGGTGGTAGTAGCTGGTCGACTTCTCCTTCTATTCCAACTACTCCAGGTTGTTATTCCATCCAGGCACGTTATGTAACGAGTGCTGCATGTGGTAGTATACCCGCTGGTACTTCGGCTCCAGCCGCATGTGCTGCAAGTAATACAGTGAACGTTGTAATATTTCCTGCTGCACCAACTATAGCTGCTCCTACCAATACATGTAATGCTGCATTTACATTACCAACTGTAACTGCTATTACTGGATTCACTGTTCAATACAGTATTAATGGTGGTACTTATTCTGCCGCACCAACGATTCCGACTACTGCAGGTTGTCATACGATAATAGCAAGATATGTACTGACATCAGCTTGCGGAACAATTCCTGCAAATACTCCTGGTACCAGTACATGTGCGACAAGTAATACGGTAAGTGTTGTGATTTTTCCAAATGCACCTGTTATTACTGCCCCGGCAAATACATGTAATGCAGTATTTGCATTGCCATCAGTTCCTGCTGTTTCTCAATTTACTGTTCAGTATGAAATAGACGGTGGTGGTTTTACATCTTCGCCAACTATTCCAACAACACCGGGTTGCCATACTATTACTGCAAGATATGTTTTGACGGCAAATTGCGGAAGTACAACAGCGGGTACAGCAGGAACCGCTGCATGTTCTGTAAGTAATACAGTAAGTGTTGTGATATTTCCAACGGCACCAACTATAACTGCATCAGCTAATACTTGTTTATCAGCATTTACTTTACCAGTTGTTGCTGCAGTTCCCGGTTTTGATATTTTATACAGCATTGATGGAGGAGCTTATACAGCAACACCAACTATTCCAACTACAGCAGGTTGTCATACTGTATCGGCACGTTATGCTTTAAGTGCAGCATGCGGCGCAACTGCTGCAGGTGCTACAGGCACAGGTGCATGCGGTGTAGGTGCTACGGTGAGTATTGTAATTTTTCCTAACGCTCCAACTATCACTGCTCCTACTAATACCTGTAACGCTGCATTTATTTTACCAACAGTACCTGCAGTTACTAATTTCACAGTTCAATACAGCATTGATGGCGGTGTTTATACTGCAACACCAACTGTTCCAACAACAGCAGCATGTCATACGATTACAGCAAGATATGTTCTTACTACTGTATGTGGTACTACTGCAGCAGGTACACCAGGCACAGGCTCATGTGCTGCAAGCAACACAGTAAGTGTTGTAATTTTTCCTGCTGCACCTGTGCTGGCAACACCGGCAAACACCTGTGCTTCTTCATTTACTCTTCCAACTGTAACAGCAGTTACAGGTTTCAATGTTGAATATAATATTGATGGCGGAGGATTTACTTCTTCACCAACTATTCCCGGCGGTACGGGTTGTCATACTATACAGGCTCGTTATGTGTTAGCTGCTGATTGCGGAGCTACGCTTGCAGGAACAGCAGGTACAGGTTCGTGTATCGCAAGTAATACAGTAAGTGCTGTAATTTTTCCGGATGCCCCGGTTATTACTGCACCGGCTAATACATGTAATGCTGCATTTATATTACCAACTGTAGCTGCTGTTCCAGGTTTTACTGTTCAATACAGTATTGATGGCGGTACTTACTCTGCCACACCAACTATTCCAACTGCTGCGGGTTGCCATACGATAGTTGCAAGATTTGTGCTGACATCTGCATGTGGAACAACTCCTGCAAACACTCCGGGTACCGGTACATGTGCATCAAGTAATATAGTAAGTGTTGTTATTTTTCCCAATGCGCCAATCATTACTGCTCCAACGAATGCATGTAATGCTGCATTTAGTTTACCAACTGTTACTGCTATTGCAGGCTTCACTGTTGAGTATAGTATTAATGGTGGCACGTATTCGTCTTCACCAACCATCCCAACTACTGCAGGCTGTCATACCATTAGTGTAAGATATGCATTGACTTCAGCATGTGGAGCCACAACTGCCGGTAGTACAGGAACTGGTTCCTGCGGTATAAGTAATACGGTTAGTGTAGTAATATTTCCTGCTTCGCCAATCCTTACTGCACCTGCAAATACATGTAATGCCGCATTCAGCTTACCAACTGTAACCCCGGCTACCAATTTTGATGTCCAATACAGCATTGACGGAGGCGCATATTCTGTCACACCAACTATTCCAACAATACCCGGTTGTCATACTATTCAGGCTCGTTATGTATTAAGTGCAGTATGCGGCACTAGCGGGGCTGGTACATCAGGAACAGGTGCGTGTACTGCAAGTAACACAGTAAATGTTGTTATTTATCCTGCTGCACCAATTTTAGTTCAGTTATCAAATACATGCAATACAAAACTGGCTGATATTACTGCTGTTCCTGCAATATCTGGTTTTACTGCCGAGTATGCAGTACAGGCACCGGGCGGTACATTAAGTGCATATAACAATAATATTAACCAGGTAAATAATTTACTAACAAACACACCTGGTTGCTGGACAATAAAAGCAAGATATAGATTAACGAATACTTGCGGAAGTACTCCCGCGGGATCTGTGAGCACAGACCTTCTATGCCAGGAAGTAACAATGAATGCAGTTGTGTTTCCAATTGCACCAACATTAACAGCACCTGCTAATACCTGTAATACTGCATTTACTTTGCCAATAGTAACTGCAGTTGCAGGATTTAATGTTGAATATAGTATTGATGCTGGTGCATATTCTACTACTCCAACTGTTCCTTCTACTACGGGTTGTCATACTGTTCAGGCACGATATGTTTTAGCTGCTGATTGCGGAATTACAACTGCAGGTTCTACCGGAACAGGTGCATGTGCTGCAAGCAATACAGTAAGTGTTGTGATATTTCCTGCTGCACCAGTTATAACATCACCTGCTAATACCTGTAACACTGCATTTAGTTTGCCAACAGTAACTGTTGTTCCGGGATTTACTGTTCAATATAGCATTGATGGAGGAGTTTATTCTGCCGCACCAACTATTCCATCAACTGGAGGCTGTCACTCTATCACAGTAAGATATGTATTGACTGCTGCTTGTGGATCAACAGCAATAAATACAGCAGGAGCCGGTGCATGTGGTGTAAGTAACACAGTGAATGTTGTTATTTTCCCAAATGCTCCAACCATTACTGCACCTTTTAATACTTGTAATGCTGCATTTATATTACCAACTGTAGCTGCCGTTTCAAATTTTACTGTTCAGTACAGTATGGATGGCGGTACTTATACTGCGACGCCAACTATTCCAACAACAGCCGGTTGTCATACTATACAGGCACGTTATGTTTTGACAGTAGCTTGCGGAATTATTCCCGCAGGAACTGCAGGTACAGGTGTATGTGCTACAAGCAATATAGTAAGTGTTGTGATATTTCCACCTGCACCGGTGATTACAGCACCCGCCAATACTTGTACATCTGCATTTAGTTTACCAACTGTAACGGTTATTGCCGGTTTTGATATAGAATACAGTATTGATGGTGGCCCATATTCATCATCACCAAATAATGCAACACCCGGATGTCATACAGTTCAGGCACGTTATGTTTTATCTATTGCATGTGGAACTACTGCAGCAGGTACAACGGGAACAGGTGCATGTGCAGCAAGCAACACTGTAAGTGTTGTAATTTTTCCAACGGCACCTGTTATCACTGCACCAGCCAATACATGTAACAGTGCATTCGCATTACCAAGCGTACCGGCTGTTACTGGATTCACTGTACAATACAGTATTAATGGAACAGCTTATACAGCGACACCAACTATACCTTCAGCTCCTGGTTGTCATTCAATCACCGCACAGTACGTATTGACTGCAACTTGTGGCGCTACGACAGCTGGTACTGCTGGCTCCGGAGCATGTGGTGTAAGTAATACAGTAAGTACCGTAATATTTCCTGCTGCACCAACTGCACCCGTGGTTACACCCGGATGCGGATTATTTACTGTTACTCCACCTGCAAGTATTACCGGATTTACAATTGAATATAGTTTTGATGATGGAGTTACATGGGGAGGAAATACACCACCAACAACAAGTAATTGTAATGGATATAGAATAAAAGTAAAATATGTTACAAGCGCAGTGTGTGGCACAACAGCTGCTGGAACAGCAAGTACGATTGCAGGATGTAGTGAATCGCCGGCAACTATAAGAATAGTTGATTTAATTGCCCCAACATGGACAACTACACCGGGTGCATTGAATGTAACGTTGCAATGTAATGATGCTGTTGGATTGGCTGCAGCACAGGCACTAGCACCCGCGGCAACTGATAACTGCACTGGTACGATTGCGTATATAAAAACTTCCGGTGCATTTGTACCGGGTTCTTGTCCACAAGCGGGAACATATACAAATACATGGATAGCGACTGATGTATGTGGAAATATAAGTAGTGTGTTTACACAGATCATCACTATAAGAGATGATATACCACCAACAGCAAGTAATCCTGCACCGGTAACAGTTGCATGTATTGCTGATGTACCAGCACCTGATCCTGCAGTAGTAACTGATGAAGCAGATAACTGTACCGGTCCTATTACAGTAACACATGTTGGAGATGTATCAAGCGGTACATGTCCGATCATTATTACAAGAACATACAGAGTAACCGATGCATGCGGCAATAATATAACGGTCACTCAAACAATAACTGTACAAGACCTGGTACCACCAACAGCAAGTAATCCTGCACCGGTAACAGTTGCATGTATTGCTGATGTACCAGCACCTGATGTTACTGTCGTTACCGATGAAGCAGATAACTGTACCGGTCCTATTACAGTAACACATGTTGGAGATGTATCAAGTGGAACATGTCCGATCATTATTACAAGAACATACAGAGTAACCGATGCATGCGGCAATAATATAACGGTCACTCAAACAATAACTGTACAAGACCTGGTACCACCAACAGCAAGTAATCCTGCACCGGTAACAGTTGCATGTATTGCTGATGTACCAGTACCTGATGTTACTGTCGTTACCGATGAAGCAGATAACTGTACCGGTCCTATTACAGTAACACATGTTGGAGATGTATCAAGCGGTACATGTCCGATTATTATTACAAGAACATACAGAGTAACCGATGCATGCGGCAATAATATAACGGTCACTCAAACAATAACTGTACAAGACCTGGTACCACCAACAGCAAGTAATCCTGCACCGGTAACAGTTGCATGTATTGCTGATGTACCAGCACCTGATCCTGCAGTAGTAACTGATGAAGCAGATAACTGTACCGGTCCGATCACCGTTGTTTTTGTAAGTGATGCATCAAGTGGAACATGTCCGATCATTATTACAAGAACATACAGGGTAACCGATGCATGCGGCAATAATATAACGGTCACTCAAACAATAACTGTACAAGACCTGGTACCACCAATTATTTCTACATTGCCAGCAACTACAACCATTAATTGCCCGGCTGTTCCTGTTTTTGAGACAGCTACTGCTACAGATAATTGCAGTCCCATAGTAACTTTGTCTTTTGTAGATATAATAACGCCTGGTGCATGCGCAGGTACATATTCGACGGCAAGAACTTGGACGGCAATCGATGGCTGCGGTAATACAGCTATAGCAACACAAACAATAAATGTTGTATGTCAGATTACAGTAACGACAGATACAACAGTATGTACGAACCAGCTTCCATTTATCTGGCATGGTAATCCATATAACTTACCAGGTATCCATGTAGATACATTAATAAACTCCAGTGGTGGCTGTGATACAATAGCTACTTTAAATCTTACGATCAATCAGCTGATCACGATAACAACGGATACAACAGTTTGTGCGAATCAACTTCCTTATATCTGGCATGGTAACCCGCTAAATACTGCAGGTACATATATTGATACACTTCCAAGTACAACTGGCGGATGTGATACAGTAGCAACACTTAACCTTGCGATCAATCCGCTGTTAACTACAACAGTTAGTGCAACGGTATGTGCTAACGACTTCCCGGCAACAATATTCGGTCATGTGTTTAATGGACCAGGTATATTAATAGATACAGTAGCAAGTACAACCGGAGGTTGCGATACAGCAAGAACGATCAACGTAACAACAGCTCCACTGTTAACT
>VBAR01000009.1 GCA_005882315.1 Bacteroidota bacterium | reverse complement strand
TCTATCCTAATGCAGGCTTTCAGTGAAGCTTGTTGAACTGTTCAGCATCGGGTAAGAAAAAGAGCGGGGACTATCATGTTGTAATGGCTTTTAGCCAATGCGGTTTTACGGTCTTATTCCGCTCTTTGTTCTTTCTGAATCCGTTCTTATATCTGTAACTAAATTTATTGAATTGTAAACATAGGACGGGGTTTTCTGCTCTGCTGGCTGAAGAATATAGCCAAGCGGCAAAATATAACATCAACTGCATTAACTTTACTCAAAAGCGGTTCGGGTGACGAATAACAGAATATCAGCACAGAAGATTGCCCTGGTGGTTGGGAGTTACTTTTTTTTAGACATAGAACATAAAAAAAGAAAATGATAACAATTGACAACTATTTAGACAGTCATTATATACATAGAAGCAATTGGTTAAGAGCAGCTGTTCTAGGTGCGAATGATGGAATAATATCTATTTCAAGTCTTGCAATTGGTGTTGCTGCGGCAAGCTCAACAAGAGATCCTATAATTTTAGCAACTGTTGCTGGACTTGTTGCGGGTGCATTATCAATGGCTGCCGGTGAATACGTTTCTGTAAGTTCACAAACTGACACAGAGAAAGCAGACATTGAAAGAGAAAAAATTGAACTTAAAGAAATGCCAGAAGAAGAGTTAAAAATATTAGCTCAAATCTATGAAAAGAGAGGACTAAAAAAGGAAACCGCAATGCAAGTAGCAATTGAATTCACAGAGAAAGATGCATTGGGAACACACATTAGAGAAGAATTAGGTATAAACGAGATTAGTCAAGCAAACCCAATACAAGCTGCAATAGCGTCGGGGGCTTCATTTACAGTTGGAGGAGTATTACCTCTTTTGGTAGTACTTTTTGCCCCAATAAAAGGAATGGAATATTGGCTATACGGTTTCACAACTATTTTTCTAATTGTTTTAGGTGCTATTTCAGCAAAAACAGGAGGCTCAAACATAAGAAAAGCCATTTTACGTATTACTATTTGGGGTACGATTGCAATGGGCTTATCCGCATTAGTAGGCTATCTTTTTGGGGTTAAAGTATAGTTTGATTTTTGGAAAGTAACCGTGAAAAATTACGCCACCGATTACAATGAAGACCAGGGAGTCCGATTAAAGTTGAAAGTCTTCAAAAAAAAGATGTGAGTCACTAAGCCCCTGCAGCAACTCACTTGAGTAAACCAAATAATAAAAAATCCTGCTTATATATTCAGCAGGATTTTTTTTAACCTGAGTATCCGAAACGGAAAGTGAATGGAGCCTGGACCATGAATACCTGTTTGCCCGCAGGCAGGTTTTTCAAAATATTTTTCTATACCTCATTTTAAAAGAATAAAAAAATTTTAAGCAGCAGCATCCCATAATTTCAGGAACAAAGTTTTCTTTCTTTTAGCCACATCAATGTACTCACCACTTACCAGTTTTATTTTTCCTGATTGATAGTGCCGGATAAATTTTTTATTGACAAGATGGGTACGATGTATGCGAATGAAATCCTCATTCTCTCCCCTATTGTCTTTTACAGAAAGGGATGAAAGCTGTTCTTCAAACCAATGCAGCAGTTTTGCTACAACCAGTGTTTTATTATCCGAAAAAAATAATTTACTGTAATTGCTGAGGGCTTCTATTCTTACTATTGTGTCAATATCGATTAGTTTGATCCCCCTGTCGGTTCGCAGCAGAAGTATCTGCTGACCCGTATTACTTTGATTGTTTATGAATAATGTTTTCATGTTTTCTGAATTGAGATTTTAATGTTTTAAACCAATCAACTTTTTTAATTCATTTATTTGTTGTTGCAGGTCATTCAGTTTTTGATTTTGATCTTCAATTACTGTTTGTTGTTCCTGCATTCCTTTCACCAGTACAGGAATAAAGTCATTGTAGCGAACTGAATAAAATCCATTATCATCTTTGGAGATGATGCCTTTAACGGGCAAGCCCAATTTTATAAGACTAGCTTCAACTTCCTGTGCAATAAATCCATACTCGTTGCGGGAAGAGTTGTTTCTTTTATATGAAACGGGACGCAGTTCATTGATAAGCCGCAAAGCGGAAGAGATTGTGCGGATATTTGTTTTGTACCTCGCATCTGAACTTACAGTCCAGCCAACTTGTATATACGCATCAGTAATAGACCCATCACCCAGGCGAACCTGGTTGCTGGCTGTTGCAACCGGTACCTGCGCATCATACCCAATCATTATATTATTTGAACCAGAACTAAGGTTATAGCCTGCGTTTTGACCAATCGCAGTATTGAAAGAACCTGTAGTATTTCTTAAAGCAAGATTTCCAAATGCTGAATTACTTTCCCCTACCGAATTCAAATACAAAGAACCATAGCCAGCCGCTGTATTACTGTTACCGGTTGTATTGCTTGCAAGGCTAAGTACACCTATTGCTGCATTCGTTGCGCCTGTCGTATTAGCCGTGAGACTTTGATAACCTATAGCTGTATTGTTAGTAGCATTATTTGTCACTAAAGCCTCCGCACCCAAAGCTGTATTATTATTTCCGCTGGTATTGTTTGACAGCGAAAGGTAGCCCGACGCTGTATTATTGGATCCATTGTTTCTATTCAGGCTCAGGAATCCATTCGCACTATTATTGTTACCAAAAATATTATTCAACAGAGCTTTTGAACCCGTAGCGGTATTTCCAGATCCCAGGTTATTACGCAATGCGCTGTCACCAACTGCCACGTTATTTATTCCCGATACATTGAGTCCAAGTGTTTCATTGCCAAACGCAGTATTGGAACGGCCGGTCGTATTATTCATCAGGCTCTGGAAACCTGCGGAACTATTGTTAGTCCCACTTGTATTCTTAGCTAGTGCTTTTGCCCCGATCGCCGTGATACCAGAGGCTGTATTTGTCCGAAGGGCACTGTCCCCGATCGCTACATTATTGTTACCAGACAGGCTGGTGCTTAATGCAGCGGTCCCGATCGCAATATTGAATTGCCCATTGGTATTACTACTTAAACTTTTATGACCTATTGCTGTATTATGGCTGCCGGTAGTGCTGTTGTGCAAAGCACTATCACCAATCGCATTATTATACCAACCGGTTGTATTGCTTGTTAATGCCCGGTATCCTGCAGCAGTATTCTTTGACCCGGTGGTATTATTTCGCAAAGATTGCAAACCGCTGGCCGTATTCTCCTGCCCCGTTGTATTCAACAACAGCGCATGAAAACCGGTTGCTGTATTAAAACTTCCTGAAGTATTACTATTCAGGCTAAGAGCACCAACAGCAGTGTTGGAAGAACCCGTTGTATTCGCTTTCAGGCTTATGTACCCTACAGCTGTATTCAGATCGCCGGTTGTGTTGTTCATCATCGCTTCGTGGCCCAGCGCAGTATTATTAGCAGCAGCATTTAAATAAAGCGTAGATGCTCCTACTGATACATTATTGCTTTTGTCGGTGCTGCTGTATTGGCTATTATATCCCACCGCCACATTGTAAGTACCCGTTGTATTATTCCTCAACGCTTTTGACCCCGCAGCCGTATTCTGCGAAACTGTATTAGAAAGAAGTGCACTGTCACCCACGGCTACGTTATTGTTGCCAGTTTGATTAGCATTTAGTGCAGCAAAACCAATTCCGGTATTGGCTGACCCTATGGTATTATTTACTAAGCTACCACCTCCTGTAGCTGTATTGTTAACTCCTGTTGTGTTAAATCCGAGGGTCGCAGTGCCTAATGCAGTATTTCCCTCTCCTGTCGTGTTGTTGTACATTGATTGAAATCCTACTGCCGTATTTGACTCCCCCGTTGTATTATTATATAATGACTGGGAACCTGTAGCTGTATTAAAATACCCTACGGTATTTTTAAGCAAACTGACACTTCCCACTGCTGTATTATGATGACCCGTTGTATTGTTAAGAAGGGCACCATAACCACTTGCAGTATTTTCATTGCCAGTTTGATTTTTATTTAAGGCCGCATAGCCTAAGGCAGTATTTTGTCCCCCAGTTGTGTTGCTCAATAAAGTTCTGGACCCAATGGCAGTATTCTCTGAATTTGTATTGAAGTGTAAGGCGCTATCTCCGATTGCCACATTGCGAGTACCATTTACATTCGTCCGTAATGCTTCTGCACCAATAGCAATATTATAATGACCACCAATATTATTTCGTAAAGCAACAGATCCGATACCTATATTAAAATATCCTGTTTGATTAGAATAAAGTGCTGCGTATCCAAATGCTGAGTTGTATTCACCTGTTGTATTGGCATTCAAACTTGATACCCCCATAGCTGTATTTTGGCTTCCGGAAGTATTTTGGTAAAGACTTTGGTATCCACTTGCCGTATTATTATTACCTGAGAGATTTTGAAGCATGGTCGCTTGCCCTAGTGCGGTATTAAAACTACCTACTGTATTGCTTAATAGAGATCCGGAACCAAATGCAGAATTACTGGTGCCGGTAGTGTTGTCTCCAAGACTCGAAACCCCCATAGCAGTATTTAAGATCCCAATAGTATTATTGGCCAGGCTATTTGAACCGGTAGCAGTATTATTATACCCAGTTGTGTTGAGCATCAAACTCAATGACCCTGTTGCGGTGTTCTTGTATTAAATACTAAACTTTCATATCCTGTCGCGGTATTATCCGAGCCCGTAGTATTCCAATACAATGTTTGTGTGCCTATAACTGAATTACGACTGCCGGTCGTGTTGTTCGCCATACTCTGGTAACCAAATGAGCTATTGGCTTGTCCTGTTGTATTCGTATACAAACAATGATACCCAAAAGCCGCGTTTAAATTTCCGTTGGTATTAAAATGCAGGGCCCGGGCACCGACTGCCGTATTGCCGCCAACCACCGTGGCCCATAAGGCACTATCCCCGATCGCGACATTGCTGTTGCCTGTATAATTAGAAGCTAGGGTAAATTGACCTAGTGCAGTATTTCTTGAACCGGTTGTGTTGGTCAACATGCTATTAAAACCTACCGCGACATTGCTGGTGCCTATTAAATTACTGTAAAGTGCTTTTGAGCCGATGGCGGTATTACCTGATATTCCAAATGATGACCAGAGTGCACTATCACCAACAGCTACATTATTGCTGCCGGATTCATTGGATCGCAATGCTTCTATGCCAATGGCTGTATTGGAATACCCGGAAATATTGTTTCGTAGACTTACCGTTCCAACTGCCGTATTGTTATTCCCGCTTATGTTAGAATATAAACTGCCGTAACCCAGCGCAGCATTACCAAACCCTGTAGTATTGACCATTAAACTCAGCGAGCCAATAGCGACATTGGTATATCCGTTCGTGTTTTCGCGTAGGCTTTGATTACCGATCGCTGTATTATCAAAACCGGTAATATTTGACGACATACTATTCACTCCAAACGAAGCATTGGATCCATCAATTAAACCAGCGTTGATATTATTGACCTTAAATCGCAATCCATTGTTATCAGTCGTTCCGATAAAATGTGTAGCGGGTGTAGTACCGGCATTTCCTCCCAGGTTCCATGCACTTTTTGAAGTCACCATTCTTTCCCAAACTGGCGTAATTGATGTACCTGAATTATAATACAAACCTTGCACACTATCAGTTTGAAAAATTATAAGACCATTGGCGGGTGAAGCCAAAATATTCTTTTGTGCTGTTGTCATTCTCGGGATCAACATTCCCTTACTGGTACTATTTACATGCAGCAATGCACTGGCATCGGGTGTAGTTATACCTATCCCTACATTTTGAGCTTGTAAACTGGAAGAGAATTGAGCAAGAATAAGCAGTAGTGTAGCTAAAGAAAAATTTCTCATTTGATTAGTCAGTTGCTGTTTCATGTATTTATTGGTTTTCGGGTTATCGTGGCTGTTCTTGCGTATCTAGTTTTTGAATTCGTTTATCAAAAACTTTGATAACAACAAGTATTAATAACATGGTTACGATGATGACCAGGATGAAAAAAATCTTTGTTTTAGTATTTCGCATGTTAAAAATCATCAGCCCGAAAATTAGAAGTGGCAATAACGGTTTCCAATTTTTCGAGAGGACAATAATTCGCCGGGGGATGGACAAAAATTTGCCGGAGTAGTGGACAAGAATGTGACAAGTCAACTAATCAGTTGAAAATGAATTTTAATTTGAGATGAGTGAGGTGAAACTAATTTAAGAGTGATTCCTCTTTACATTTTAGTAATTGCTTCTTCAATGCTGACTTCCGCATCAATGTTCAATCGCTGACGCAGACGTTGTTTTGTTTTGTAAACACTATTTGCAGAGATCCCGAGTATTGATGCGATCTGGCTGGTAGATAAATGCAGCCTGGTTAGCGCTGCCATTCTCAATTCGGCAACTGTTATATCGGAAACCTTTTCCTGGAGGTTAATAAAAAATCCGGGGTGTATCTTTTCAAAAAGAGATTTGAACTTATTCCAATCTTCTTCGGTCAATATTGTTTGCCTGCTGAGTTCCGAAATGATCTCTTGTTGTTCTGATGTTGCTTGTTTGCCTTTTGCCTGCAATTCCAGCTTTTCGATCAGGTTTGTTTTTTCAACAAGGTTTTCCGTAAACATTTTTAATTGATCTTTAGCAGAAGTTACTTCCTGCTCCATCAATAGTTTTTCCTGCTCGACTTTCTCCGTTTTTAATTTCTGCCTTAACCGCTGCCTGTTAACAGCTAATACAACAATGAGAAAGAGAATAATAATTGAAGCAATGATGATGTTTCGGAACAGTAATTGCGATCGTTTTTCCTTGTTCAGGTTTTGAATATTGTAGCGGCTTGTTTCATCATTTAGTTTTGCTTTTGAAATAGCCAAACTACTGGTGGCTACTACTTTTTCAAGCGAATCATTGATCCGGGACCAAAGATTATTATAATAAAATGCGCTATCATAATTACCCAGTTCTCTGAATATCTGCGTGGCGGTATAATAGGTATTTCTTAAATAATTTGCATCCGGCCACTGTTTTAATAATTGAAATGCTTCTCTTACTTCGGCTAAGGCCGACGCTTTATTGCCCAACGCCAGGTTAGTTCTTGCAGCCCATTGTAATGAATTACCTGCATTGTCAAAGTACTTTTTTGCTTTGCTGGCATTATAATCTCCTTTTAATAAAGCATACGCTGTATCATATTTTCCCTGGGCATAAAATATCTGTCCTATATTTCCCGAAACGATTCCTGTCCACACGGTATCTTTTATTTGTTTAGCCAGGTCTAATGCCCGGTTGTAAAAGATCAATGCTGAATCATAAACTTGCTGACGATGAAAACCTAATGCAACCGTATTCATGCAGCTTACCGTATATGATTTGAATTCGGTGGGGAAACTTTGCCAGGTAGTTATTGCCTTTTTGCCATAGCGGATAGATTCATCGTACTCTCTTACCCTGTAAAGCAGCTCTGCTAGGAACTGGTATTGCGCTGGCCCGACGGGGTATGAAAGTTTTTCATAAAGATCGATACCGTTTTTGGCATACATAACAGAAAGCCCAACCTCTCCAAAAAGTATACTAACACTTCCATAAACATAGCTCACATATGCCACCAACAAATCATCTTCTGATCGGTAAGCAATATCAATTGCAGAAGAATATAGCGTTATAAGTTGTTGTTTGACCCAGTCTACATTGACAGGCACTTTTCCAACCCGCTGAAACTCGTAGTAACATTTGTAAAAGATCATGCGGGCCTTTAGACAATTGAAAAACGCCTTGAAATGATCCCCTTTTGATCTTCTCTTTTCAGCCAACTCATCTATAAATTGAAAAGCTTGCAGGCTGTCAATTTTCTGCAATTTTGATATCAGGCCAGGCAAACTATCGTATACACTACGATCCTTTTTACTTAATTCAACAGCCCATTTTTCTGGATCTAATTCTGCATGCGCAGGTTGAGCAAAAACAAATTGAATTGAGAAGAAAAAAGAAATAGTAAGTAGGGCGTACAGCTTCACGGCGTATGATGTTGTTATTTAGCCTTGAAAATAAGGATTTCGGCAAATTTCTGAATGGAATATTTAGGTTAATTATTACTCATTTCGGAATCCAGTGCCCGGTAAATTCAACGTATATTTGCAGCTTCATTTTTTATGAGCAAAAAAGGAAAAGTTTTAGTGGCCATGAGCGGTGGTATTGATAGTACCGTTACCGCATTGATGCTTCATGACGAGGGATATGAAGTAGTGGGCATTACTATGAAGACATGGGACTATGCTGCAAGTGGTGGAAGTAAAAAAGAAACGGGTTGCTGTAATTTGGATTCTTTCAACGATGCAAGGCAGGCTGCCGTTGAACATGGCTTTGCACATTATATTCTCGATATACGTGAAGAGTTTGGCGGATTCGTAATTGAAAACTTTGTCGATGAATATCTCGCCGGTCGTACACCTAATCCATGTGTGCTTTGCAATACACATATTAAATGGCGTGCATTATTGAAAAGAGCCGATGCATTGGATTGTGAATTTATTGCAACGGGTCATTATGCAAAGATCCGTCAGCACGATAATGGAAGGTTTGTTGTGAGCAAAGCAATTGATGATACTAAAGATCAGAGTTATGTTTTATGGGGATTACAACAGGATCTACTCAGCAGAACATTATTACCATTGGCTCCTTTCCGGAAAACAGAGATACGTCAAATGGCATTGGACTATGGCTACCCTGAACTGGCAAAAAAATCTGAGAGTTATGAAATTTGTTTTGTTCCCGATAATGATTACCGTGGTTTCTTAAAAAGAAATGTAGAAGGGCTGGAAGAAAGAGTGAACGGCGGAGATTTTGTTGACAAGCATGGAAATATTTTAGGTAAACATAAAGGCTATCCATTTTATACAATTGGACAGCGTAAAGGTTTGGACATTGCATTTGGTAAACCTGTTTTTGTAACAAAGATTGACCCCGATACCAACACCGTTGTTTTAGGCGATGAAGAAGACCTGGAACAAAATGAAATGAAGGTTGGTAAACTGAACCTGATAAAATATGATATGATCAGCCCCGGAATGGAGGCGGTTACCAAGATCCGTTATAAGGATAAAGGTGCCTTATCAAATATTTATCCTGAAAATGGAACGATGAAGGTGAAGTTTTATGAGCATGTAAAAGGCATAGCCCCGGGCCAAAGTGCCGTGTTTTATGAGGGTGATGATGTGCTTGGTGGCGGGATTATCCAGTCAGGAAGCCTTAATAATCAACGATAATTTGAGCTGATTCTCAGGCAATAATGCCTAAAAAAATACGTTTTAAAGCGGGACTCTATGTAGCCCCGCTTTTTGTTTTTAACTTAGCGCCAGTTTTAAAAATTTGTATCCCTGAAATCGAACACCATCTTATGAGAGCAACTCTACTTTCACGATTATATCTTTTGATTGCTGCCGCAATTTTTATTTCTTCCTGTAAAAAAGAAACTGAAGAATTTCAAACCGAAGCATTGTCTGATTATGTGCCTTTGCAAACAGGGAAATATATCACCTATCGTTTAGATAGTACTGTATTCACAAACTTTGGCCGTGTTACCGCCATACGCAAATACCAGGTAAAACATTTAGTCGATCAGCAGATAACAGATAACGAAGGACGTCCTTCATGGAGAGTGTTTCGTTTTATCCGTGATTCTGTTAATACTACTTCGTGGACTCCTGCACAGGCATGGATACCTTATGGAAGTTATATGGTAACTGTTCTGCACGATCAATTAGAAATAACAGACGACGATAATCTCCGTTTTATAAAACTTCATTTAGGCATACGTGAAGGCAACAACTGGAAAGGAAATAAATTTTTACCCACTAACCCATATGGCCCTGTATTCAATTTCAGTGTGGATGATGCGATGTTCGATTGGGATTATTTTTACGAAGAAACAGGTGGCTCATTTTCTTTTGGTGGAAAAAATTATTCAGACGTATTAACTGTTGAACAGCAGGATGAAACCGAGAATTTTCCAAATACGGATCCTACATCATATGCTTCACAGGCACGCAGCGTAGAAAAATATTCGAAAGATATTGGTCTTGTTTACCGTGAATATTTTCTTTGGGAACAACAGCCTAACCCGATCCTTGTAAACCCTGGTCCTCCCCCTGTTTATAATTACGATCCTTTCCGCATTGGTTTCGGCATCAAAATGTGGATGATCGATCACAATTAACTTCTTCTTATTTTAACCAAATTCACCATTGATAAATCAAGGCTTAATTTGCCGTTGTGATTTAGTATTTTTGGCTCGCCAAAAACGGTCCATGAAAAAAACAATTATTGCTTTAATAAGTCTGTTACTCTTTGCTGAAACTATCGAAGCCCAGCCTACTCGTTTTCTTGTAAAATTTAAACATAAGGGTGGTACACCATTTACTATTGCCAACCCGACTGCATATTTGTCACAACGTGCCATTGATCGCAGAACGAGATACGGTATTGCTATTGACAGTACTGATCTTCCTGTTAATCCTTCATTTGTTGCACAAATTGCAGCGATACCCGGTGTTACAGTTTTGAATGTTTCGAAATGGTTGAACCAATTAAGTATTGATACAACGGGTGTAAATACAGCGGTCAGTACTATTAGCGCAATGCCTTTTGTTGAAAGCGTATCTGTGCTCGCCGCTAAACATTCAGGAGGAAGCGGAAGATTGCAGCCGGATAAATTTTTTCTTGAAGAACAGCTTGTATCTTCAGAACAATCGCAGCTAAGAGTAACACAAACAACAGCAGATTTTTTTAATTATGGTGCTGCGTCTTTCAATGAGATCAATTTGCATAAAGGACAATTCCTTCACAATATCGGGTTGCGTGGGCAGGGTATGCAGATCGCTATTCTAGACGGCGGATTTTTTAATTACCAGACATTGGATGCAATGGACAGCATCATTATAAATAACCAGGTATTGGGTACATGGGATTTTGTAAGTAGCAATACAAATGTGAATGACGATCATCCGCATGGTATGCAATGCTTATCCATTATATGTGCCAATATTCCCGGTGTATTTATGGGTAAAGCACCCAAAGCAAATTTTTATTTATACCGTACAGAAGATACCGGCAGCGAATTTCCTATTGAAGAACACAATATGGTATGTGGAATGGAAAGAGCTGACAGTACAGGTGCCGATATAATTTCCGCATCACTCGGTTATTTTGAATTTGATGATCCATCACTTAATTATACCTATGCCAATATGAATGGCAACACTACTATTAGTGCAAGGGGTGCTGATCTTGCTGCAAAAAAAGGAATCCTCTTTTTTAATGCAGCAGGTAATGAAGGTAATGGAGCATGGCATTTTATCATTACTCCTTCAGATGCAGATAGTGTTGTAGCAGTAGGTGCAGTAGGCACCAATGGAGTTGCGGGAAATTTTACCAGTCTCGGACCTTCATCTGATGGGCAGGTAAAACCGGAAGTAGCTTCTGTTGGTGTAGGTGCAAGAATCCAAACAACAAGTAATACAGTTGCCAGCGGTAATGGAACATCATTTGCTTGTCCGAATATGGCTGGTTTAGGAACTTGTTTATGGCAAGGTTTTCCAGAGTATAATAATATGCGGATCGTAAGAGCACTTAAAGAAGCAGGTAGCCGTTTTACAAATCCAAATGATAGTATCGGTTATGGAATCCCGAATATGAAAAAAGCATTTGGTGCTTTATTGCGAGACTATGCCACTTCATCATCAACATTGAATGTATGCAATGTGACATTAAACTGGAGCACAAAGGATGTGAGTGCTATGCGTTATGAAATTGAAAGAAAGGCTCCGGGTGATGCTACCTTTATAAAAATCGCAGATGTGGCTGCTACTGCAGGAAATATATTATTAGGAACCAGGAATTATCAATTCATAAATACCCTGACGAATGTTTCATCAGGCACAATAGAATACCGCATCAAACAATTTATTGATACCAGCGCAGCAGAATTGGCATTTGAGTATATCGACACAACAAGTATTAATCTTGCAACAGCATGCACAACAACCGGAACAGGTGGCGCTAATCCCAACAGCGAAAAAGTTTCTGTATTTCCCAATCCATCTTCATCTGTTACCAATCTTGTTATAGAAACACCTTATGCAGTGTCGCAAATGACGATCGTAATTCATGATTCAAAAGGAAGACTGATGCACCAGTTAAAAACTTCAAAAGGAAGCGGGAAAACAACAATTGAAATTCCTTATCTCAAATTCGGTAAAGGAAAATATTATATAACTGTATATAACGATAAGAAAGTTATCTCAACAGAAGAATGGATAAAACTATAAAGAACGCCTGAATAAAGCAGCAAACATCGTGTCTGCTTTTTTATCATAACCTTTCAGCAATTCCATCTTTATCAGATCAAGATGGAATTCTTTTTTTATAAACTCGACATTCTCTTCATTTTCATTTTTAAAAACGGAGCAGGTGATATATAGAAAATAGCCACCCGGCATAAGTTGAGTAATTGTATTGCTGATAATTTTCTTTTGCAACGAACTGTATCTTTCAATTTCACTTGTTTTGAAAAAAGTCAATTGCTCAGGGGTTCTTGCCCATGTACCGCTTCCACTACAGGGCACATCCGCTATGATTACAGAAGGTTGAAGACTTAGTATTGAAGACCTGATATTTGATGCAGTAAGATCAGCAATAACGGATCTATACTTTGTTATACCGGCTTCATTAAATCTTTTTTTAAGGTTAGCAAGAATGCTTTCACGTATATCACTCACAGTTAGATCTAATTCACCCAATATGTCTTTTACAAGAATAGATTTACCCCCGCTTGCGGCGCAGCAGTCCCAAACCTTTAACGGTGTCCCGAAAGCTTTCGGGATTAAATCATCCTTTATCAATTTTAAAAACTCACCAATCTGCTGTGAACTGTAATCCTGTATCACAACTTCTTTATCCAGCCCGAGTATATCTTCAAGTTTAGTTGAATTTGATAAACTAATACAATTATTCCCGTCAAATTGATATTGCACCCCTGCACTTTCCAATTTTTTCAGAACAATTTCTATTTGCCCGGGTCTTATTCTTAAAAATAAATCCGGTTGTGTGAGAAATGATCTGGCAAATTTTTCATGATCAATAGCACTACTTAATTCATCATTCCATTGAAATATATCGGACGCTGAAAATTGAATATTGAGTATTGAGCATTTTTCTTCAACAGGTAAACTAACCTTTTCATTCCATTCCGGTTTTAGTGCAGTCAGTATTTCATTAGATGAATCAGAACAAAGAAATAAAGCAGTTAAAAATCTTTCTTCAGCAACCAACCCAGAAGCTGTTTTACCCAAACGAAAACAACAATAACACAAATGAGCTATCTGCTTTCTGTCTTTTGATCCATATTTTTTATTCGCTGCAAAATGCTTTTTCAGGAAAGAAGCAAATGGCTCCTCTCCTTTGTATTGCTCTATAATTCTTATAGCACTGTTGAGATATGAATGATATCTGCTCATAATGCAAAGAAAACAAAAAGCGGTTGCAATCCTGCAACCGCTTTTTCATTGACTAAACTCTTTTTACTGGTAAGTATATGTTACTATTGTTACTGCTCCGCCCGGAGTAACAGTTGAAACAGCATTAGCAGGTTTATTAGAAGTGTTATAAGTATAAGTAAGAGATGTAGTCTCATTATTAGACGGGTCAGTGGCATCCACATAAATGCTTTTTGTGAGATTATTGGTTGCAGCAAGAACTAGGTCACCCAAAAAGATCGCTTCTATACCCATCTGTAAAGGACTCACCTTAGTATCATACTCTTCTGTATATTCCTCAGATAAATCATAGCTTAAAGTAATATCATTCCATTGATAATATTTTTCGTTGCCAACATTACCACTGGCCAGGTAAGTGTAAACATCTTTGGATGCTTTCTGGTATATCCCGGTAATTGGGTCTGCTGAAAAAGATTCTTGTTGTGTAATTTTTCCTGAGCCATCGTAAGTGAAAACAGCGCTATCCTTCAAAGCAAATCCAAATATTGTTAACGCTGTTATCGTTCCTGTATATTTTGATGTGCCGGTATTATATTTAACAACTGTTACAATACTATCAACACCCAATGCAGCAAACTGGTCGCTTTTAAGTACTACACTTGTTATAATACCTGATCCATTACGGTTGAGTTTTGTTTCAAAGAAATAAGCCGTACCCTGCACATTACCCCCTGTATACTGGCGGATCAGTTTGCCTGCTGTATTATAATTGTAATCAGTAGTAGTAGTATCAGCACCACTGCGTGTACCTATACGAACCAGCTTCTGATTAGTTGTACCACCACCTCCTCCTCCGCCACCTGGGGCATAATCAACTTCTTTCTTGCATGAAGCAAGAAAAATAATGATTGACAAGAAAAATAATAACTGTTTTTTCATGAGCTAAAATTATAATTCCAATAAAGTTTTTACAGGGTCTTTACCAAACAACATCAGTTGTGGATTCTCGAGTAATTCTTTTACTCTCACCAAAAAACTTACACTTTCTCTTCCGTCAATTACTCTATGATCATAACTCAATGCTACATACATCATCGGTTTTATTACTATCTGCCCCTTCTCTACTACCGGCCTCTCCTCTATTTTATGCATTCCGAGAATAGCTGACTGAGGAATATTAATAATGGGTGTACTTAATAAAGAACCAAAAACTCCACCGTTGGTAATTGTAAACGTGCCGCCTTGCAGATCTTCTGTTGTTAATTTACCATCTCTTGCTTTGCCTGCCAGCTCTACAACTTTTCTTTCTATATCTGCCATACTCATGCTTTCTGCATTTCTTATCACCGGCACAGTCAATCCTCTTGGTGTAGAAACGGCAATCGATATGTCACAGTAATCATGATAAATAAGATTATCACCGTCGACATAGGCATTTACTGAAGGCCATTCCTGCAATGCATAGGTACAAGCCTTTGCAAAGAAACTCATAAAGCCCAGGCCAACACCATGGATCTCTTTGAACTTTTCCTTGTATTGATTTCGGATATCCATAATAGGCTGCATGTTCACTTCATTGAAAGTAGTGAGCATCGCCGTTGTATTCTTTGCTTCAACTAACCGGCGTGAAATCGTTTTGCGGAGGTTACTCATCTTCTCAGCCTTTTCATTGCGGCTGTTGAGTGCGGCTCCGGGTTTTCTTCCGGGGTTTTGTAAAGCAGCCAATACATCGTCTTTCAAAATCTTTCCTTCGGGGCCGCTTGGAGTAACTTTCTTCGGATCCACTTTTTTATCAGCCATCATTGCTGCAGCAACAGGTGAGGCTTTTACATCTGCAACAAACTCTGATTTCTTTTCTTCCTTCTTAGTTTCCTTTTTTGATTCAGTTTTCTTAGCTCCTGACTCCTGGCTAGCGTCTACTGACTTTTCCTCAACTGGTTTACCATTTGAAGCAGCAGGTTTTGCTGCCGATTCGTCAATTGATGCAAGCAGATCACCAATTTTAATTGAATCGCCTTCACTGATAGCAGCCAATTTTATAATGCCTGCTTTTTCAGCATTTACTTCAAATGTCGCTTTCTCACTTTCCAGTTCAGCTATCACTTCATCTCTTTCTACATAATCGCCATCCTTCTTTGTCCATTTTAACAAAGTCACTTCACTTATGGATTCACCAACTGTTGGAACTTTTATATCAATCATACTCCTAAATTATAAGTTTTCGTTTCAAATAGAAAAAGCTGTTTCCACGATCTCTGCCTGCTCCTGCACATGCACTTTATTATAGCCTGTTGCTGTTGATGCAGATGGTTGGCGACTGATCACTCCATAGTTAATACTTTTCAGGTTCATTTGCAAGAAGGATGCTGCTCCCATATTCAAAGGTTCTTCCTGCACCCAGAACCATGTGGCCTTACTGTACTTTTTATATAAATCTTCTAATTGTTTTTCCGGCAATGGATATATTTGTTCCATTCGAATGATAGCAACATCATTCCTGTTTTCTTTTTGTTGTCTTTCAGCCAGGTCAAAATAAATTTTACCACTACAGAATAAAACCTTGTTCACTTTTGAAGCATCAGCATAATTATCATCAATAACTTCTTTAAATGCACCATTCACAAAATCATTCATAGCTGAGTATGAACCCGGGTGACGAAGATTTGCTTTCGGTGAAAAATTGATCAGCGGTTTTCTAAACGGCCATGCCAATTGTCTTCTCAATGCATGAAACAGGTTTGCAGATGTTGTAATATTTGTAACAATAATATTGAGTTCAGCACATTGCTGAAGAAAGCGTTCCAATCTTGCACTGCTATGCTCAGGCCCCTGTCCTTCATATCCATGCGGCAGCAGCATCGTAACCCCGTTCATCCGGTTCCATTTCTGTTCACCTGCACTTATGAATTGATCGATCATAGTTTGTGCACCATTACTAAAATCTCCAAACTGTGCCTCCCATAAAACGAGTGTATTGGGATTAGCCATTGCATAACCATATTCAAAACCCAATACACCGTATTCACTCAATAATGAATTATAAATTCTGAATCTTCCAGTAGCTCCATCTATCCGGCTAAGACGATTGTATGCTTTGTTATTCTCATCATCACGCAAAACGGCGTGGCGGTGACTGAATGTTCCTCGCCTTACATCCTGTCCACTCATGCGAACATTCTTTCCATCCAGCAATAAACTTGCATAAGCCATCAGCTCACCTGTAGCCCAATCTACTTTATTTTCATTCTGAAATAATTTGATCTTATCCTGGATGATCTTCTCTACTTTTTTTAGTGGCTTGAAATCATCAGGCCATTTCATAATGGCATCAAATATTTTCTTAAAATCATTTTCATTGATAGCAGTTACAGGAGACTGATCGAAATCCTGTATTGTGGCACGACGCAACTTTTTCCATTCCAGCTCCGGTGGCTGATATTGATAAGGTAATGGGTTTTGTTTCACTTCATCTAAACGTTCCTGCAGATCAGCCCAGAATTTTTTCTCCATTTCTTTCGCCAGCTCCTGTGCATCTTCCTCGCCATTCTCCAATAAATATTTTATATATACTTCCCGCGGATTCGGATGTTTATCAATTAGTGCATACAATTGAGGTTGTGTAAACTTAGGGTCATCGCCTTCATTATGTCCATGCTTACGGTAACAAACCATATCAATAAATACATCGCTATTGAATTGCTGACGATAACGGGTAGCTATCTCAGCACATTTTACTACTGCTTCCGGATCATCACCATTTACATGAAAAACAGGTGCCTGAATTGCAGCAGCCAGTGATGTACAATAATCAGAACTTCTTGCATCATCAAAGTCAGTTGTAAATCCAATTTGGTTATTAATAACAAAATGAATGGTACCGCCTGTATAATAACCGTTCAGATAACTCATCTGCAAAACTTCATACACAATTCCCTGCCCGGCTATTGATGCGTCACCATGAATCAATATCGGCAATATTTTATCAAACTTACTATGATACATAACATCTGCCTTGGCTCTCGCAAAACCAACCACCACAGGATTTACTGCTTCAAGATGTGAAGGATTAGGCATCAGCTTCAGATGCATCGTTCTGTTATCGGGAGTTGTTACTACACTTCCATAACCCATATGATACTTTACGTCGCCACTACCCATTGTTTGATCCAGTTTCGCTGTGCCTTCAAACTCACTAAATATCTGTTCATAGGTTTTACCCATAATATTCGCCAACACATTCAGTCTTCCGCGATGGGCCATACCGATCACTACTTCATGCACATCATTATCCGCACCGGTATTAATAATGGCATCTAACGCTGCAATCGTCGTCTCCCCTCCTTCCAGCGAAAATCTTTTTTGACCGACATATTTTGTGTGCAAAAATTTTTCAAACATTACACCCTCGTTCAATTTTTCAAGTATTCTTTTTCTTTTTTCAAGCGGCAATTGTTTTGAAAAATCTTTTTCCATGGCGCTGGTAAGAAAATCAACTTTGTCCTGGTTACTGATATATTTAAATTCAATACCTACATGCCCGGCATAAATTTTTTGGAGATGCGCAAGAATATTTTTCAAACTTGTTTTGCCAAGGCCTATAAGATTACCTGCATTAAACTCCTTATCAAGATCAGCTTCTGTAAAATTGAAAAAGCTTAATTCAAGATTAGCCCCCCTATCTTTTCTTTTACGTATAGGGTTTGTTTTTGCGATCAGGTGGGCTTTGTTGCGGTAACCAAGGATCATTCGGTACACACTTATTTCACGCATCCAGTCAATACCAGAGACAGTTGCTGCTTTTATAGGCTCTGCAGTAGTTGTCTTACCATTTGTAGCATGACTGCCGATGGCAAAATCAAATCCTTCAAAAAATTTTCTTAACTCAGGGTCAACGCTTGCAGGGTCTTTTACAAAATCCTGGTATAAGCTCTCGATATACTGTGGGTGCTGCGAAGTGATGTATTGGAAGTCTTTCATTTCAGTTTCTAACTCCTTTTCCACTTAAATGGTAATGGGCGGGGTTGAAGGCAAATATCAGCCAAAAAACCGAAAAAGCCGTCATTTTGAGGGCTTTACGGAGTTCAGAAAAATGGCCTTATTGGGTTTCTGAATTTGATTTATCTGCCGTTCAGAGTGTGGGCAGCTTTTTTATAATTAAAGTCTTGAAAATTTGGCTGATAGAGTGCCCAACCCTACCTTTGCCCTCCTTAAAAATAAGAGTAAATGGCTAATCACAGTGCTACAAAAAAAGATGCCCGCCAGGCGGCTAAGAGAACAGAAAGAAATAAATATTACGGAAAAACGACCCGTAATGCAATTCGTGACCTCAAGGAATTGAACGAAAAAGCTACAGCAGGTAAAAAGCTCGTTGAAGTTTCCAGCATGATCGACAAACTGGCTAAACGTGGCATCATCCACAAAAACAAGGCAGCAAACCTGAAAAGCAAGCTGACTAAAAAGGTAAACGCAGTTAAATAACTTAAGCGAATAAATTATTTAAGAGGCATTCCGTTATGGGGTGCCTTTTTTTATTTTTGGAAACCAGCGTCTGTACTACTATTTTGCTGTTGTACGTCCGGTAATACTTTCGGCATTTAAACAAACAACATGAAAAAAATATTGCTGCTTATTAGCATCACTGCATCCTTTAATCTCTTTGCACAAAATATCACTACAAAATTTGAACAAAGTAACGGAACACAAACACCAACTTATTTTGAAATTGTTGATTGGTGGAAAAAGCTTGACGAAAAAAGTGGCAAAGTAAAAATGCTTACGATGGGCATGACCGATGCGGGTTATCCTTTGCATTTGATCGTCATTGCAAATAATGGCGATTATAATTTTGATAATATTCGCAAGAACAATAAATCGGTAATTCTTATCAACAATGGCATACATCCCGGCGAGCCTGATGGCGTAGATGGAAGTATGCTGCTGGTAAGAGATATAGTAACAAATAAACTTTCACTACCCGATAATATTGTTCTTGCAATCATTCCTATTTACAATATCGGTGGATGTCTCAACCGCAGCGCAAACTATCGTGTTGATCAAAATGGCCCTGAAGAATTTGGTTTTCGTGGCAACAGCCAGAACCTTGATTTGAATCGTGACTTTATTAAATGTGATTCAAAAGATGCAAGAGCATTTGTAGAAATATTTCACTTAACTGATCCGGATATTTTTATAGATAATCATGTAAGCAACGGAGCCGATTACCAACATGTGATGACTTTACTCAGCACACAAAGCAGCAAGCTTGGTGGTGCGATGGGTGATTACCTTAAAAAAGAATTGGAACCGGGCATTTATGCTTCAATGAAAACAAAAGGTTATGATCTGATCCCTTATGTTAATTCATTCGGCGACACACCTGATAATGGCTGGCCTGAATATTGGGATGGCCCGAGATACAGCAGCGGCTATGCTGCTTTATGGCATACATTCTCTTTTGTTCCCGAAACGCATATGTTGAAACCTTATGATCAACGTGTAAAAGCCACTTATGCTTTAATGCAATCATTCATCGAGTTCACAACAAAGAATAAAGAAACGATCAGGAACTTGCGTGATCAAACCAAACGATCAGTTCAATCAGCAGTTGAATTTCCTATCGGTTGGTCGCTTGATCGTTCGCAGTTTAAGGAAATAACTTATAAAGGATATGAAGCAGGTCGCAAACCCAGTGAAGTCTCCGGTTTGCCAAGATTATATTATGACCGCAACAAACCTTACGAAAAGAAAATAAAAATATTCAACTATTTCCCTCCTAAAACATTTGTACAAAAACCAAAAGCTTATATCATTCCACAGGGTTGGTGGAAAGTAATAGATCTGCTAAAGCTGAATAAAGTACAGATGACACAATTGAAAAAAGATACAACGATTGAAGTAGAGGTCTACCGTATCGATGATTACAAAGCGATGCCACGTCAATATGAAATGCATCACATGAACAACGAAGTGAAACTAAGTAGTAGTATGAAGAAAATACAATTCAAAAAAGGAGATTACTATATTCCTCTTAACCAGGTTGCCAATCGTTTCCTGATTGAAACACTAGAGCCGCAGGCCGAAGACTCTTATTTCGCATGGAACTTTTTTGATGGCATACTCGGTCAAAAAGAAGGATACAGTGCTTATGCATTTGAAGATATTGCTGCGGATTACCTGAAAAAAAATCCTGATTTACAAACAAAACTGAGCCAACGTGTAGCATCTGATACCGCATTTGCAAAAAGTGGAAGGGCACAATTGAACTTCGTTTATGAAAACTCTCCATGGGTTGAACCGGTTTACTTGCAGTATCCTGTTTATAGAGTGAAATAAGTTCATCGTTACAACTTCTTTTATTCTTTTCAACAATCATTTTCCCCAATAATTGTTGGTATTAAAATTGGCTGTTAGAATTACACATAAAATAACAGTCAATGAGATACCAGGTTGTAGCCCTTGATTACGATGGAACGATAGCACATCATGGACGAGTTTCAGAAGAAACAATTGAATCTTTACGGCAATTAAAAGCGTCCAAAAGAAAAATAATACTGGTAACCGGAAGGGAACTTGATGAACTTAAATCAATTTTCCCTGAACATTTATTGTTTGATCGTATTGTTGCCGAGAACGGAGCTCTCATTTATAATCCAGCCACGTTAGAAGAAAGATTACTGGGCGAAAGACCTCCTGAGTCTTTTATAAATGATCTGAAAAAACAAAACGTAATGCCACTCTCAGTTGGAAGAGTTATTGTAGCTACCTGGGAACCTCATCAAAACACAGTATTGGAATCAATAAAAAGATCAGGGATCGAAAGACAGGTTATATTCAATAAAGGTGCAGTCATGGTTTTACCCGCGGGCATTAATAAAGCCAAAGGGCTTTCATCTGTATTGAAAGAATTAAATTATTCCATGCATAATGTAGTTGCAATTGGTGATGCCGAAAATGACAGTGCCATGTTACAAGCAGCAGAGTGTGCCGTTGTTGTGCAGAATGCATTGCCCGCTTTAAAGAAAACAGTTGACTGGGTAACTAATGGTGATCATGGAGATGGTGTTACTGAAATGATAAACCAACTATTAAAGGATGATCTTCACGTACTGGATGAAAAACTGGAAAAACATTATCTTAATTTTGGAAAAAAATTTGATGGTGATGAATATAAGATCGGCCCCTATCGCTTAGGTATTTTATTAGCCGGTGAATCTGGAGGCGGCAAGACAACACTCACGACATTTTTTTTAGAAACATTGATTGCAAAAAAATACCAGTTTTGTTTGGTCGATCCGGAAGGTGATTACTCTGAATTGCAGGGTGCAGTTACGATAGGTGATGCAACCCATTTACCGGTTATTGAAGAGATAATGAACCTGCTTACAAATCCGTTGCAAAATGTAGTTGTCAATACACTTGCAATTCCCCTTAACGATCGCCCCGAGTTTTTTAATAGTCTGCTTGCTGCTTTATTGGAATTAAGAAAAAGTTTTGGTCATCCGCATTGGTTCATCTTTGATGAGGCACACCATCTTATTCCTAAAGCGGCTACAAAATCTTTCTTTAATATTCCAAGGGATCTTAACAATTTCATGTTAGTGACTACCGAACCGGAATTGATAAATCCGGCAATTGTATCGCATACAGACCTGGCAATTGCAATTGGAAAAGAACCTGAGAACATCATCAATCAATATGCCCGGCTTAAGAAAAACTCAATGCCTGACATACCAATTAAAGAGTTGAATAAAGGTGAAGCATGGATATGGGAAATTGATAAAGGCGATCCAATTCCGGTGCGTATAGAAAAGCCTGCACAGCTTATGCAAAGACATAAGAAAAAATATGCGACTGGCGATATGCAGGATAACAGTTTTTATTTCAAGGGGCCCGGCAATAAACTTAATTTAAAAGCCAACAACCTTATGCTGTTTATTCAAATGGCAGAAGGTGTGGATGATGACACCTGGATATACCATCTCGGCAAAAAAGAATATTCTGATTGGTTTCGCAATGCTGTGCATGATGATGAACTTGCTGATGCGACAGAAAAAATAGAAGAACAGGAAACTGACCCGGCAAGATCAAAAGAAAGAGTTCTCAATTTGATAAAAGAAAAATATACTGCGCCGGCATAACGATCATTTTTTTAATGGTAACCACTTTCCGTAAGTCAGCATACGCCATATCCATTCGAATGGTCCATAATTAAAATATTTGAACCAAAGATTACTGTACAACACTTGCAATGCATAAACCGCTAAACCGATCGGGACAAATATTGCCGGGCCGATATTTCCACCAAATCCAAAACCTACACCATAATAAAGAGTGATCCCAATTATCGTTTGCATTAAATAATTTGTCAATGCCATTCTGCCCATTGGCGCCAGCACTTTTAATTTGCTATTTCCTTTCGTTTTTATCCAATGTAAACAGATAACAGAAACATAAGCCAAACACAGAGGAACAACACTAGTAGCATAAAAAATTGTATGAAAAATGCCAATTGGGTTAGGAATTTGTTTTTGAAAAAATTCAAAATATGTACAAGCGATTGCAGATGGTATTCCAATCACAAAACCCCATAAACGTAATTTTTTAAAAAGCTGTACATAATTTTCAAGTTGTATGTACATCATTTTTCTTCCGGCATAAAATCCGATTAAAAACATACCAAGCACTTTTGGGATGCGGTTGCTATCAAGAATATAAGAGTAGCGATATAAAAAACCAGATTCCTGCCAGTTTCTCCACTCCTGCCATCCGCTTCCATCTTTATAGAGATAATCGCGGTATCCATCACCGACAATTCCGTTATTTTCATCAATACGAAATGCAATTTTTTCCAGAAATTCTCCTGGTTTTCCATTTAATAGCATATAAATACAATCAAGTAGGATCGGAGAAAGAATTAATACGGATGCAAGGATCAATAATGTTTTATCCGAACACTTCCTGAATAATGGTAAGATCAACCCAATTAAAGCATATAAAAAAAGAATATCGCCTTCCCATAATCCAAACAAATGAAAAGCACCGATCAAAAGCAGTATAAATATTCTTCGGTAAAATATTTTTAATGGATTAATACCTTTCTGTTCATTTCGAATTAAAATGATGGAAAATCCAATGCCAAACAACAAGGAAAATAAACTGTAAAATTTTCCATTGATAAAAGTTTGCTCGAATAAACCGACTAAGCCATCAGCAGGCCATGTAGAAAGTGCTTCACGACTGGAGTCAGTCAAATAACCCCAACCCGTAAATCCAAAAAGATTATCCATCATCACTCCAAACAAAGCGAAGCCACGAAGTACATCTAGAATATCGGAACGTTCGGTTAAACTAACAGGCATTGAAGACTGCTTAAGCATATAGTTGGTTTTAGCTTTACAATAGATTCCTCACAATAACATTGAGACAAACTTAATCATTAACTTTAAATTTATAATATCAACTTATGAACCGCAAAGAATTTATTAAAAACACATCGCTTGCTACAGCAGGAGTTACAATTCTTAACTTTCCTGTATTTGGGAAAAATGCACCCTCGAATAAAGTGCTTGTTGCTGTAATGGGAGTTAATAGCCGCGGCGCTTATCTTGCTGAGTGTTTTTCACAACTTACAAATGTAGAAGTGGCATATCTCTGTGATGTGGAAGATAAAGCGATCGCAAACGGATTGAAACCATTTGAGAAAAAGGATAAGAAGCCAACGATTGTAAAAGATATCCGTGAACTGGTAAATAAAAAAGATTTTGATGCACTGATTGTCGCTACACCCGATCACTGGCATGCGCCTGCAACTATACTTGGAATTACTCATGGAAAACATGTTTATGTAGAAAAACCCTGCAGTCATAATCCCTACGAAGGTGAATTGTTGATACAGGCAATAAAAAAATATCCAAAGCAATTGATACAAATGGGAAATCAACGCCGTTCGATGCCGAATCTTATCAATGCAGTAAAAGAAGTAAGAGATGGAATAATCGGTAATGCTTATTTCGGAAGAAGCTGGTATGCGAATAATAGGAAAAGTATTGGGCATGGTAAAATAGTTCCTGTACCATCCACATTGGATTGGGATCTATGGCAAGGCCCGGCAACACGACAAGATTATAAAGACAACTATGTTCATTACAACTGGCATTGGTTCTGGCATTGGGGCACATCCGAAACTTGTAATAACGGAACACATGAAATAGATATGTGCCGCTGGTTTTTAAATGCTGATTATCCAACCAAAGTAACATCAGCCGGTGGCCGTTATGCTTTTAAGGATGATTGGGAAACTCCCGATACGCAGGTAGCCACATTTGAATTCGGAAATGAAAAAGCGATAACATGGGAATCCAGGAGTTGCAACAAAATGCATGAAGAAGGCGGCAGTCGTGGATTTGTAATTTATGGAGATAAGGGAACATTGATCAATGCCGGCAATGATGACTATAAAATTTTTGATGCAGATAATAAACTGGTAAAGGAAGTAAAGACAGCTACACAAAATGACGGCACCAATGCAGTAAGTGCAACAGGCAATCTTGATTTCTTCCACTTCAATAATTTTGTTGATAGTATTAGAGGTGAATCAAAAGTCAATTCACCGATTGATGAAGGACATAAAAGTATTTTGCTTTGTCATTTGGCAAGTATTGCACAACGGACTGGACATACTTTGCATTGCGATCCGAGGAACGGGCATATACTGAATGATAATGCAGCAATGAAATTATGGAGAAGAAGCTATCAGAAGGGATGGGAACCAAAGATCTGATGCACAGGTTATTTCAACTCACGAATTTTAATACTTCGGAAGCTCACTTCATTCCCATGATCCTGTAAAAGAATATAGCCTTGCTTAGCTTCACCAAAATTTTGCCATACTTTATATTTACTGATAGCAACTAGATCACGGTAAGCTTGTGAACCTCTTTCATACTCCAGCACTTTTACACCATTCAGGTAATGCTCTACATGATTGTTAGGATAAACAATGATCCGGGCTGTATTCCAGTTGCCCGGCTGTTTAATAAAACGTGTCGTCTTTTGTGCTTTTATTAGATCATACAATGAAGCCAACGTACGATTTCCGTCAATTCCCATTTTTGCATCGGGATGCAATGTATCATCAAGTAACTGGTATTCCAACCCAATTGCAGAGCCGGAATTATTTTCACTCAACGTCACAAAATATTTTAGTCCGCTGTTAGCGCCGGGTGTCAATTTAAATTCAAATGAAAGATCAAATGCGCTGTACTGTTTTGTCGTCACTATATCACCTCCATTAGTTGACTCACGACCTGTGGATGGCAATACTTTTAAAATACCATCTCGTATCTCCCACCCTTTTTCAGGAAATGTTTTTTTATAAGCCCCTGTCCAGCCCTTATTGCTTTTTCCATCAAACAATAACTGCCACCCGCTTTTCGTTTCAAAATCCGTTAGGGTATTAGGTTTAAGATTAGCGACATAAATGCCTTTGGGAAATTGTGACGGTGCCAGGCCCGCTGTCCGGATCAAAATATTTTTCCAATAAATTTTTATACCTGCATGCTCAGGTTTACCAATGGAATGTACCTGCAAAGCGATCAATCCTTCATTAGCCGTTAACGTATCCACTACATAACTCACTGCTGCGCCATCAAGCCATGTTTTAATTGTATTATCGATGCATTCGATTTTTATTGTGTGATATACATTAGGAGTAAAATAAACCTGCGCTTTTGAATTTAATGAACCAGGATATAACCATTCTCTTCTTCCTTCATCATACACACCGGCACTCCATCTTCTTGCAGAGGGATCTAATTCATACTGGTAACCGTATATTCTTCCGGCGCCTTTATTTGCAGTGGGATCAAAATTACTTTTGAACTGAATACCCGAATTGGTTATAGTATCACCCATCATAACCTGCATTTCCAGGATAAAATCGCCTGTAAATTTTTTCTCACAAACCAGAAAGGAGTTCGGCGAGTTGGGTACCGCAGTACCTACGATAGCCCCATTCTCCACTTCATATTTTGCTGAGCCGGTCATTTGTTTCCATCCGTTAAGTGATTTGCCATCGAATAAATATTCCCAACCCGGTTTCTGGCTGTTAACACATAATGAAATCAATAAGATTAAAGGCAGAATTGTTTTTTTCATACTTAATAATTTATGCGATATTATATTCCGGTTTCCATTTTTCAATTCCGTGATTGAAGATGGCCTGGTTCATCATATGCACACAGATAGCTGTTTTACCACCTGTAATAACATTTGAAACTGGTTTTATTTTTTCAGTAACAGATTTATAAAACTCCTGCAGTGCATACCAACTACCATCTTTCAGTTTTTCTTTAATGATAGGAATGCCACCATCTTTATTCCACTCAATTTTTGTTGCACCGGCAACTCCGTCTACTGTTTCCAATTCCTTTTTAGTTGTAGCTTCAGGATAAAAAATTCCTTCATCCACTAATAACTCAACTGTTCCTTTTGTTCCTTTCAGTTTAAAAATATATCCATCCTTTGCATTGCCACAGGTAGCTCCAAAGTTTCCGATCATTCCATCTTTATTATAACGCAATACAGCCTGTACATTATCAAAAGTCTCACGGCCATCTTTATAAAAATCTATACCACCTGTGCCCAGTACTTCATCAGGATGTGTATCAAAGGCCCAGTTGATAAAATCAACCTGGTGCGATAATAATTCAGCTGGTAAACCACCTGAATACTCTTTATACATCCGCCAATTGATCTGCCTGTCAGTATATCCATCCGGCACAGGGCGACGCCAGTTCCAATTACGATCCCAACGGGTTTCAATATGTACTACTTTCCCGAGATAACCTTTATCGATCATCTCCTTTACTTTAAAATAAAGTGGTGTGTAACGGTATTGGTGACCAACCTGCAGAATTTGTTTGGAATATTGAGTACAGAGTTTTGAAAGTTCAATTGTTTGAGCAGCATTATAAGTCATAGCCTTTTCAAGGTAAACATGCTTACCTGCATTTAATGCATCCGCAGCAATTTCAAAATGATTGTATAGCGGTGTAGCTATAATAACTGCATCAATCGTTTTATCATCCAATATTTTTTTATACTCTTTGTGATATTGAAAACTTCCCTGTTTATCAGCATTCTTCATATTATCCAACCTGAACTGAAGTATATCACAGACTGCTTTGATGGAAAATTTTTCAGGCATTGAATTTAGAGTATCGGCAAGACCTCTTCCCCTATCACCGCTACCGATAATACCAATACTAATAATATCGCCAGGTTGTGTAGAGCCGTATAAACTTAAAAGCTTGTTGTGCATTAATGCTCCAGCGGCAAATAGGCCAGTATTACTTATAAAATTCCTTCTTTTCATAGACGGGATGAAGTTACGGATTCATGAGTTTATAAAAGCGGGAACTTGCAGTATCGGCAATTTTTCCTGTCTTGTCTTTATAAATAAAATAAGCAGCAAGTTCTTTTCGTTTTTCAATAAACTGCAGAGCTTTTTTCAAGCCCATCAACATAAGGGCATTGTCATAGGCATCGGCAGTCATACCATCTTTTGCATAAACAGTAACGCTTATGAGTTCATTCTGTACAGGGTAGCCCGTTTTCGGATCAATGATATGCGTAATTTTCTTCCCATCGCTTTCATAATACTTTCTGTAATTGCCGGATGTAGTGATAGCGCCATTTTCCAGTGAAATTATTTTTTGCATCGGATGATCCCTGAATTCATCTTCATCCGGCGATTCAATCCCGATCTTCATTTTTTCTCCCGAAGGTTGTTTTCTGCCTTTCACTCTTATTTCTCCTCCCAACTCAACGAGATAATTTTTAATCCCATTCTTTTCAATAAAATCAGCAATCACATCAACTGAATAACCTTGTGCAATTCCATTCAAATCAACCTGCACGCAACTATCTTTTTTGGACAAATAATTTTTTTCCAGTAGCAGCCTGTTTGTGCCAACACATTTTTTTATTGCTTCAATCTCCTTTTTCCCCGGCAAAGAATCAGTTTTAGTCACCCCAAAACCCCAGGCCTGAACAAGTGGTTTAACGGTAACATCAAAAAGTCCATTTGTTTCATGATAAACTAAAATTGACTTCTTTATCACGTTTACAAAATGGTTATCAATTTTTCTGCCAGTCCTGGAATTATTGAATTGATTAATTATAGAGTAAGGTTTATACAGTGAAAGCGAACTATCAATTTTGTCAAGGATGCTATCAACTTGTCTTTTTATAACTATGCTATCTGTTGCATAATAGGTAATAGAGTAAGTAGTACCTTGTGCAAAACCAGTAATAGTATATTTTTTCAACTCACCATTCCGAACAATAAACAAGAAGGGGAGCCAACAGTATAACAGGCATCTCATACTTCAAAAATAGCCTGATTCAAATAAAAAATTATTTTACTACAAGAAACTCCGTTAGCCTTTGATCAATACTTTTAAAAAGGATTGCACTGCTTCTGATCTTCCGATGGGTTCCAGAAAAAGATTAAACACATTCACAGCTACAGCCAACCAGGTAGCAGGATGCTTTAGCTTTCCATATTTCCATGCACCCAATAGCAACATTGTAAGGATTATCCCTTCAGCAATATAAAGCGGAAATATTATATCAATATTGGGCCAATGCTGGCCATTCAGTCCAATATACACAAATTGTACCCCACGGCCCAGGGCAGGCATCATAATAATAAACACCGTTGATATAAGCCACCATGAATGATCTTCCACTTGCTTCCTGTGAATTATACTTTTGATAACCGCATATCCAAATGCTGTCATCATTACAATTTCCACTGCAGCCACACCAAAGAAAAACCAGGGCTCGAACGGACCAAAGTCCTGCCTTCTGATCACTGAATGTTCAGCACTCGCAATATCACGATGCATCATGCTTAACGCCGTCAGGCAAACGGCACCGGCTATAAACATGCCGATGATACCATTGGTACGATGTCTTGCCATTTGCCCATGGGTAGCAAAATAAGGTTGAATGATCAAATAGAAATACCAGATAGTCCCCGTTATGTAATGAACATGCACAGACCAGGCGTTCTCTGAAAAATCGCCCCAGTAATCTCGAAATATTCCGGCTTGCATGATCAGTATGGGAATGATCATCCATAGATGCAGATTTTTATACTTCGTCGTGTAATTATTCACAAGCGTATTTTTTTATTGAAAGGAAGAAACTGTAACAGTTGATTCAACACGTTTATCCTTGATCCTCATTCCTCAAATTACAAAAGCTTTCAAATCTATTGCAAATAAATTCTTACCCATTTTTCTATCACACTCACCCATAAATTCTGCTATCTACCCATTCTGGCTATAAAAAAGTATATCCACATTCTATTTTCGGTTATCCGATTGCCGTTCTTTTCGTAACTTCTATCCACCATCTTCTTAACCTAAACCGGCATGAGGGTTTTGTTATGAGAAAACAATTCATTTTAATTAGCCTTTCATTTTTCTTATTTTCTTACCTGAATGGCCAGGAGCCTACCAGAAAAATTATTGACAGTACTAAAAATGAACTTAAGACTGCAAAAGGAAATAAAAAAATAGATTGCTTGAACCTTCTTGCAGAAGCCTATTATGATATCTGGGATGAGGATGATAAACAGCTTGACACAGCTTGTATGTACACTGAAGAGGCCTATAAACTTGCAAAAAATTCTGGTTACAAACTAGGACTAGGCTATGCACTTTTATGGAAAGCCCAATGCTTTGGAGGCCGTGTAGATGATAATAGAAACAATAATAATTCTGAAGCCAATTATACAGAGGCTTATAACTATGCAAATAAAGCAATACAAATTGGAGAAGAAATAAAAGATTACAGATTGGCTGGAGATGTATATGACATGTTGAAATGGCTCGAACGTTGGAAAGGCGATCAAGCGAAGTTTAAAAATAATGTTGAGAAAGCGATCTACTACTATGAAAAATCAATGCCTAAAAAAATAACCGGTCATTTGGGCATTTCCCAATGTGAACAATGCAAAGGAAATGAAGGTCAGCTTGCCTGGTTATATCAATTACTTGCAGGAATAAATGCGCCAGAAAAAGGGATTACTCCTGAAGTAAGGGAGCAAGTAGACAAGGCCATTTATTACTACAAGATGACTGGAGATAAATCTTCTGTAGGTAATTTATATGTACAGTTAGGTAATTTTTACTATCGCCAATATGAATACCGATCAGCGGAATTCGCATACTTACAATCCATGCAATACCTTCATGAGGCAGGGGATATAGAGCAAGAATTGACAGTGACCAATGAATTATGTAAAACTTATGAAACAAATGGTGAATTTGAAAAAGGTATTGCCACATTAAAGAAAAGTGTATCTCTAATTGAAAAATATTTCAAAAACAAACCCGCGGGCAGCGCAAAGACTAGATCAGCCGGGCAGGCTTACTTCTGGATGTCAAGACTCTACAAAACTGCAGGCGATTATGAAGGAGCATTAGCGGCTATTCGTTACGGCCGTCAATATTATCCATCAGCATTTGATTCTGCTTCAAGGAACCCATGGATGGCAGAGATTGGCGATGTACATCGTTTACTTGGGAATTATGATTCGGCTATGTACTACTTAAAGGACTTCCAGTTTACAGATAACAATCCAAACAATTTCGGCAAAATGCATCTTGGATATTTGTATCTCGATCTTAAAGAGTACTCAAAAGCTCTTTCATTGATTCTTCCTTACTATAAAAATTTGAAAACAATAAACAGGATCACTCCGCCTATTGCGCAAACACTCATGATAGCAGGCAATGCATCAAATGGCGAGAAAAAATATGAACAGGCATTACAATATGCCAAAGAAGCACAGATTTACCTTAGGCAAATGAATGGGCGATTGCTCATGATTACTAATTATAAACTTCTTTCGGATATCTATTCTAACTTAAAACAACCTGACAGCGCCTTCACATATTTGAAACAATACACCAAACTCAAAGACTCACTGATCACTCGTCAATTTTATTTTAAACTAAACGCTTTAAAAAATGAATCCCAGGAACAGAGAAAAACCAGTTTAATTCAATTACTTCAAAAAGACAACCTGATTAAAGCACAACAGCTTCAACAACAATTTTTAATAAAAGAACAAAATGAAGCGCAACTCAGCCTTTTAGATAAAGACAATGAAATAAAAGGGCAGCAACTACAGATTAAAGACCAGGAACTAAAGCAACAACTTCTGCTTAAAAATCAAACCCAATCTCAACTAATCCTTTCAGATAAAGAAAACAACTTAAAAGACCAGCGATTGAAACAACAAGCCTTCATCCGCAATGCCCTCCTTGGAGGGCTTTTGCTGTTTATACTATTGGGGGTTTTTGTTTTCAGAGTTTTTTCTTTGAAACGTAAAAACGAAAAGCTTTTAATCAAAAAAGAACAGGCGGAGCTTCAGCAAAAAGTTGCTGAACTGGAAATGCAAGCCCTCCGTGCCCAGATGAACCCGCATTTTATTTTTAATTGTCTTAACTCCATCAATCGTTTCATTTTTAAAAATGAAACTACCGCAGCATCCGATTATCTTACACGTTTCTCGAGATTGATAAGAATGGTATTGCTTCACTCACAAAAAAAACTGGTACCGCTGGAAGATGAACTGGAAATGCTGAAACTTTACCTGGATATGGAAAGGTTACGTTTTAAAAATGCTTTCGATTATCATATCACTACTACCAATGCCATTGAAAACTCCTCGGTATTTATTCCTCCCCTGCTTTTACAACCCTTCTGTGAAAATGCGATCTGGCATGGGCTGATGCACAAAGACGGGCATGGACATTTAAATATTGAACTAAATGAAACAAACGGAGTTTTACATTGTGCAATTACAGATGATGGAGTAGGAAGGGAAAAAGCCGAAGAATTCAAAAGCAAGTCAGCTGAAAAAGAAAAATCAATGGGACTAAAAATTACCAAAGAAAGATTATCATTATTGAACCAGGGTACAACCGGAGGTACATTTTATGAGATTGAAGATCTAAGAAACGAACATGGAGAAATTTCCGGCACAAGAGTACAATTAAAGATCATGTATAAAGAATCAGTTGAAGAAATGGTATGAATAAAAAAGAATGTTCACAAAACTCCCCTTTAGGGGATGGGGGTATATATGCTTAAAGCTATCATTATAGATGATGAACCTTATTGCTGCGAGATATTGGCAGCAATGCTTGAATCCGACTGCCCGGATGCAGAAGTTACAAGTATCTGCAGTAATGCCTCTGATGGATTAACCGCCATCCGCCAGCACTCACCTGATCTTGTTTTTCTCGATGTAGAAATGCCAAAGATGAATGGCTTTGAAATGCTGGAACAATTACCAGCTATAAATTTTCATCTCATCTTTACTACCAGCTATGATCAGTATGCATTAAAAGCGATCCGTTTCAGTGCTATAGATTATTTACTCAAACCTATTGACAGGGAAGAACTAAAAAAAGCTGTACAAAAAGTAAAAGAAAGACAACAGGTAACAATTCCGCAGCAATTGGAAATACTGATGGAAAAACTGAAACAAAACTCCAATCCCGCAAGTAAAATAGCATTGCCAACCATGGAGGGATTACAGATGATACCGATTGAAACAATAGTCAGTTGCGAGTCGGACGATAACTACACAGAAATAAAATTGAAAGGCGGGAAAAAATTACTGGTCACCCGTTCATTAAAAGAAATAGAAGAGATCCTGGAACAGCATTCATTTATCAGGGTACACCGCTCCTATCTTGTTAATCTGAATGAAATTGAAAAATACATTAAAGGTGAAGGCGGCTATTTGGTAATGAGTGATGGAACTTCTATTGATGTCGCAAGAAATAAGAAAGAAATATTATTGAAAAAACTACTCCCCTATAAAGAATAAAAGCCATTTAAAAAATATCAATGGCGGTTATCTAAAAAAATGGTTGTTCGTCTAATTAAATTGCCCTCCACAAATCTTTTAATTAATTTGGGAGCTTTGAAACCGAAACCATGGTCCGTAACTATTTCCTATTTCGTTTGCTATTTATTGGGGCTTTTTTATCAACTTTAATTTCCGGTCTTTATGCTCAGGAAACCAATAGCCGTGCTTCCGGTAGAGTGATTTCAGACAGTAATGAAACTCAAGTTAATGTTACAGTTACAATAATTCACGAGCCCACGCAAAACAAATATGTTAATCTAACAAATAAAGACGGTTATTTCTATTTCTTCAACCTCAAACCCGGCGGGCCATACAGTATAACTTTCTCTTCTGTTGGTTATGAAACATTAAAAAAAAATGATTTGTTCATTCATCTAACAGGTGAATATTTTTTTATAAATAACTCTGAGATAGCTGATTTTACTTTAAAGAAAAAAAATATTGCCTTAGATGAGGTTATTATTAATGCCCGATCCGATAACCGGAATAAAAGCGGTGTAGAAACAATTATTACCGGCACGGTATTAAAGTCTATGCCTTCAATCGGCCGTAGCTTCCAGGATTATATAAGACTAGTACCCCAGGCAAAGGTCAATGGCGAAGGCGTCATGTCATTGGCAGGGCAAAACAACCGCTTTAATGCTTTCTTTATTGACGGAGCAAACAATACTGACATAAAAGGAACGTCTGTAAACGGAATGAATGGCGGGCAAACAGGTGCACCTCCTGTTTCCATTGAATCGATCGAAGAAATAAATGTTTTGCTATCACCTTACAATGTACAATACGGCAATTTTACCGGCGGAAGCATTAATGCAATTACCCGTTCTGGCAGCAACGAGACCAAATCTTCAGCCTGGTATTATTTCAGAAATGAAAACCTTGCAGGCCGATCGCCACAACCTGTCGAAAAGCCTAATGAACCGGGTAATTATTATCGCCCCCGCTTATCAACATTTTTTAACCAGGTTTTTGGAGCATGGAACAGCGGAGCCCTGATAAAAAACAAACTATTTTATTTTGCGTTAGTTGAAAGACAATCCGAATCAAGACCGCAACCATTTAATATGGCTGATTATCGCGGCAACAGCAACCAGCAGCAATTGGAGCTATTGTCAGGTTTTATTCATGATACTTATCAATATGACCCGGGATCTTTTCTGGAAACAAAAGATGAATTAGATGCAACACGATTAAATTTAAAATTGGACTGGAATGCTTCTTTAAAAGATAAATTCATGCTGAGCTATCGCTATAGCTATGCCAGTCGAAGGACAGCTCCCCGTCCCAGCGGCGCCAATGCTATTTCTTTTGACAACAATGGGATCATCTTACCCTCCTGCACACATTCATCATCCCTTGAATGGTTGCGTTTTTTAAAACCCGGCATGAATAATCGCTTGCTGTTAACTTTTACCAATGTTGCTGAAGTTCGGAAATGGATCGGGGAGCCGTTTCCTTCAGTTACCATCCTTGATGGTAATGGCACTCTCAGTTTTGGAAGCGAAGCCAACACAGACAGCAATGATTTTAAAGCCTCTGATCTTAGTTTGTTTGATGTATTTACTTACATTAAAAAGAAAAGTGTATACTCAATTGGAACAGACATTAATTATTCAGCTTATAACTTGCAGCTTTTATCGTTTTTTTTTGGTGCCTATCAATTCAGGAGTCTAAGTGATTTTGTAAATATCATTGCACCTTCCCGACTCCAGCGTGCATTTTACCAGGATTCAAGGATCTCCGAAAAATTCCACACATTAAGAAGCAGTTTTTTTGCAAACGATGAGATCAGGCTTCGTAAAAATCTTAAACTAAATTTTGGTCTCCGTCTTGATGTGAATTCAATCGTATCAAAGCCGGCCATTGACCAGTTTTTTAATGACACTGCCATCAATATCATTTCACGTTATTATGATCTTGAAGGGGCGCGGTCTGGTAAACCAATGGATGCGCAATGGGGACTCTCCCCCCGATTCAGCTTACATTATAACTTATTAAATCAGAAGATAAATTTAACAGGAGGGGCAGGAATATTTATTGGACACCCCATTAACTCTTGGACCTTTGACGTATTCAATAGCAGTACGGGCAATATCGATATTGTTCCGTCGCAATTTTATCCCGATCCTTACAATCAGCCAACTCCGGAATCATTAAACATGGATCCATCCAATCTCAAAGGAGCACTAAACTTAATGGCTAAGCATTATAAGTATCCTTCGGTTTTCAGATCGTCATTTACTGCTGAAAAAAAATTGCAAAACAACTGGACAATTTCAATAGAAGGAATTTTCACAAAGAATATTCATGAAACTGTTTTCCGTAATGTAAATATTTTACCACCCACCCTGACATCGGCATTACCCGATTCGAGAAATATCTATTCTCTTAATTCTGCTCCGACCAAAATACCATTAAAAAGCAATGGGATAAATCCATTTAGCCAGGTCATGTTACTTGCAAATAATCATGGTAAAAAAGGAAGTTCATACAGTCTAAGTTTCATTATTCACAAACAAGCAAATAGTTTTTCCTTTAACAGCAGCTATACTTATGGCCGGTCAAACCTTTTATTTGAAATAACCGGCCCTCAAACCCTCGTTCTTTCACAATGGAGGAATATGGAAACAGTAAATGGCAGAAACTTTGCTCCTCTTTCCACTTCCGATAATGATCTGAGACATCGCATTACAACCTGGATCTCAAAAAAAATAAATTATTCAAAAAACAGAACAGCAACAACCATCTCGCTTTTCTATAACGGCCAGTCGGGATCGCCCTATAGTTATGTGTATACAAATAGCATGATCAACGATAATGGAAAAAGAAATGAAAACTTTGATCTTATTTATATCCCAACTACAAATGATCTTATAAATATGAGCTTTGCCCCGATCACAGGTTCTGTGTCATATACTCCACAGCAGCAAAAAGATGCATTAAATGTTTTTATTGAAGGCGATAAATATTTAAGAGAACACCGCGGAGAATTTTCGCAACGAAATGGAGCAAGACTTCCATTTACTCATATTATTGATCTCAGGTTACAGCAAGACTTTACTTTAAAAATAAAAGACAAAAAAGTTGGACTTACAATTACTTATGATGTATTCAACTTTACGAATATGCTTAACAAAAACTGGGGACACACCTGGTTCTTAACAAATGATAGCTACCCGCTGATAACATTTGAAAGTTTTATCAGCACAACAACGCTTACTCCTCAATATCAATTCAGGCCATTCAATGGAAAGCCCTGGACATTGCAAACCAGCACCATTCCCGGCAATAGTGCCCGCTGGATAAGTCAGTTGGGTATTAAAATAAATTTGAATTAAAAACTATTGTGTTTGCAGTCTTTCCATAACAACCTGCTTATACAAACGGCCAATAGGGATTTCTTTTGCATCCAACTGAACTGAAAGGCCATTATATCCTGAAATTTTATTCAGTGAAACCATGTATGACCGATGAACCCTCATGAATTTGTGATCGGATAACAGGTTTTCCATCGCACTAATCGATTGTTTTACAAGAATATTTTTCCCGTTTGAAAGAAAAAGTTTTACATAATCCTTCCAGCTTTCGATATAAATGATGTCATTCACAAAAATTTTTTTCATATCCTTATCTACTTTCAGATATACGAACGCTTCAGGGTTCGGCTTATACTCAACAGTTGTAGTTACAGTTTCCTTGTCAATTACCCTGTTTAGTTTTGTAATAGCTTTAAAAAATCGTTCAAAGGAAACAGGTTTTACGAGATAATCAACCGCATCCAACTCGTATCCTTCTACTGCATAATCACGATAAGCAGTTACGAAAATAACTTTCGGAGGATGGGATAAGTTTTTTAGAAATTCGGTGCCCAATATTTTGGGCATTTTTATATCCAAAAAAATAACATCGACAGTTTTTTGATGCAGAACATCCAAAGCTTCAATCGCATTTTTACATTGGGCAACAATTTCAAGCCCATTAATATTGGAAATATAAGAAGCCAAAACCTTTAAAGCAGGAGGTTCATCATCTATAAGTAAGCAACGCAGCTTCATAGTGCAATTTTTTCAGCAGCATGTAAATTACTCTGTGAAGAGATAACCGGACTATTCTTTTTTGCTTTTAGCTCAACAAATAACGAAACTACAAAGAAATTTCCTTCATCATTAACCTTAAGTTCATGCTTGTCCGGGTATATGAATGATAGTCGTTTTTGTACATTCTGCATCCCGATTCCGTGGGTATTAACCGGCATATACTCGTTTTTGCTGTTAGCAATTTTGCATCTAAGTGTATCTTGTCTTACTGAAATATCAACACTCAGCCAGGGTTTTTCAAGTTGCTCGGAAGTGCCGTGCTTAAACGCATTTTCCAAAAATGGAAACATTAATAAAGGAGCTATAAATTTATCTTTGATGTCCCCTTCAATATCCCATGATATTTCAATCTTATTACCATATCGTTCTTTTTCCAGGTCAATATAATTTTTCATTATTTCGATTTCCTTTTCCAGCAATACTTCTTCTGCCCTGCAATCATACAACATATAACTAAGCAGTGAAGAAAGCTTCAAAATCAGACCGGGAGTTTTGGGCGAATTTTCCAATGAGAACGAATAGATGTTATTAAGTGTATTGAAAAGAAAGTGCGGATGCACCTGCGCCTTCAACAGCTGCAATTCGGCGGTTATTTTCTCTTTTTCTGCCTTCATCCATTCCTGTTGTTTTTTAAACCAGTACTTAAATAATTTAAAGATGGCAACATTTGTTCCATGCACAATAAGCAACATATAGGAAGGAAGTTGCCAACCACCTCTTGCAATAGTGCCGAAGTGCATGGCTTCTTGTGCAGGAACAAGAATATAAATCCTATAATAATAATTGATAGCCACTCCGGCAATAATCCATAACAGTGCAGAGAAAGCAAATTGCACGAATTTTCCCCTTAATAAAAATTTAGGTACAATAAAATAGGCCAGTAAATAACTATAGGGAATGACAACAGGTAACCAGCCCGATACATTAAAGAGGTTGTGCCAAAGAGAAAAGTCCTGGGATACAGAATTGCGGCGTAGCATAAAATTCAACAGAACTGTCCAGAAAATTGTGTGCAGCAACCAATAAAATATATGTCGCCGTAAACGGTACCGGGGAGAAAAAATAAAATCAATGGTTTTAAAAGCCTTCATTTGGTGCTATCTCTTGCAAAATAAGAATTTACTCTTGTTCACAGGACAACTAGATCGTAAAAAAGACCAACCGCTTTTATTTCCGATAAACGGCAGGATTGTCTTTACCAAAGCCATTAAAGCACTTTGTCGGCTTTATTTCTAAGAAACATTGCACTAAGCTATTAAGGTTAGAAATTGAATCCATGTAGTTCTATTTTGCTTTCACAATCAAAATCAAATCTAATTTTTCATCACTTAATATTTTTTTATGAGAAAGAGATTACAGTACACAATTCTGTTTTTATCATTCGCTACTCTATTTGCTACTTCCTGTCAAAAAGAGACAAACAATTCAAACCGTTCAGTAAACACTGAACCTGCAAGTGCAGCGGGTTTAAATAACAATGGTAATCATTTCGGTAATATAAGTCCTGAAATGGTTTTACGTTGGAATGATGCAGCCACTTATGTTGTATTAAGAACATTGCAACTACAAGCTGCACCACGCATCCCGCCATTTCGTGAAAGCCATTACTATGCTATGGTTAACCTGGCAATGTATGATGCATTAAATAATATTGTACCTAAATACAAAAGCTATGCTTTAAATGCAAGAGATAAAGATGCTGATCCGGATGCAGCAGTAGCACAGGCGGCACATGATGTTATTTCTTTTTTCTTTGGCAAACTGAACCCACCTGCAAATAATACACCTCAATCGATACAGGATTCTATTCATAATTTGTTAGTTCAATCTTTGAGTTCAATTCCAAACGGCGAAGCAAAAACAAAAGGGATCGCATTAGGGATTGCAGCTGCTCAAGCAATTATTCAAAACCGGGCTAATGATGGGAGTGCCACTGCAGTATTTGCGATCACTCAAGGCACATTACCGGGAGAATATCGTTCCACTCCTCCTTTTACTGCAAATGGATTTTATGATTCACCCGGTTGGGGTAATGTAAAACCATTTGGTATACAAACCAGTATCCAGTTTGTGGTTCCACCTCCTTATTCTTTAATAAGTTCGGAATATACTGCTGATTATAATGAAGTAAAAAGATTAGGATGTGCGACATGTACCGGTGCAAATGGCCGTACTGAAGACCAGGAAAAAATTGCAAGATTTTGGGTTGAAAGTTCGGCATTCGGATGGAATAAAGTTGCAAAAGCAATCATAGAACAAAAAAACATAGACGCATGGAAAACAGCACGGCTGCTTGCACTATTACAGATGAGTATTGCAGATGCATACATTGCGTGCCTTAAAACAAAAATGATCCATTTCTTCTGGAGACCATATACTGCAATTCTTTTGGGAGATATTGATGGTAACCCTAATACAATTGCTGATCCGACCTGGCAGGTACTTGTTGCTCCTATTCCACCTATCGCTGATCATCCTTCTGCTCATGCCGCCGCTGGTGGTGCTGCAGCAGAATTGTTGAAACATTTTTTTGATAAGGATAATTTCAATTTTTCATTTAGTAGTACTTCATTACCTGGAAACCCAAGAAGCTATACAAGTTTTTCACAAGCTGCAAGAGAGAATTCTTTATCGAGAATTTATGTAGGATATCATTTTCGAAAAGCTTGTATCGATGGCGAAAATTTAGGAAACAGTGTTGGCAACTGGATAGCGACACATTCATTATTGGAGAATTAATGTTTATCAAAATATTTTGGTTAGAAAAACCATAAAACATGAAAATGAGATTACATCTTTTAAGTTATATAATAATTTTATTTATCGCTATTACTTCCTGTCATAAAGGGAATGAAAATAAAAATGGCTATGATTATACTGCACCACCACCGCCATCCCGGCCATCAAATCTGCCTCCAATAGTAATAGACAGTTTGAGTGGCAGGACATTCCAATTTGACAGTCTTACCTGGAACACGGTATACGACGAGGGTATGGAAAGAGATTTCACTTTAGTAACGACTCCTCCAAGGCCAGGTCTTTTTAGCATATACAGGCAGTTTGAAGTTTCATTAAAATTGGAAAACTCCACAGATTGGTATTATGCACAACGCAGCCCTATATATGCTCCTAATGATTTTTATTATTGGTATTATAGTAATCTCACAACATTACGTATTCTGACGAATAACGAAACTCCCGATCTAGTTGGCAAAAAGGTTACCGTACGGGTTAAATTTCCATAACCAGACTGATAACAGGTAAAAATAAAAATCATGAAAGCCAAAATAACAGTAACCATAATGATTCTCACTGTTTTTGTTATTTCATCTTGCAGTAAAGATGGCAGTACTTACTCCGGGTCTGGAAGTGGCTCCCCAGTACTCCCACCTCCCCCACCGCCCAACCAGGAGGTTTTTTATAATCAACCGTGGGATACTGCTTCAAACGGATATAAACTACAGATAAATACACAGCGATTAACCCAGGAGCAAATTATCAGGGGAATAAATGTAGAGATTGCTGTATTGGGTGCTGGCGAAAGTCCATGGGTAAGAATCCCTGTGAGTTATTTCGATCCCAATTTAACAGATACTGTTCATATTTCGTATTCGGCAACACCAGGACAGCTACAACTATTTGCCAGGACAACCTTTGAATTAAACCATCATCAATCAGATGTTTTAATAAAGTACAAATAGGTAAAATTCAACTGAAGTTTGGTGAGTTAATAAAATCACTAATATGAAATTATTCTTCAAAAAAGTTGCTCCTTTTTTATTATTGGGCTTTTGCTTTTTTATATCCTGCCGGAAACACAACTCCTGTATGGATTGCAACAACATACAACCTGTGGCAAAAGCTGGAAATGATTTTTTTATTTTTTTACCACAGGATAGCGTTACTCTTGATGGAAGTACTTCATATGACCCCGATGGAAATATCAGTGCTTACAATTGGTCTCACATCAGCGGCCCGGCTTCTTTTACAATCACTACCTCTCAATCTGCTATCACTAAAATAAAACAATTGGTTATTGGAGTATATAAATTCGAATTAAGAATAACAGATAATAAAGGTGCTGTTGGCAGAGATACAGTAACCATAACAGTAACAAATTCAACAGGAGCCAATCAGCCTCCTGTTGCCAATGCAGGTGCAGACCTAGAGATCACTTTACCCAATAATACAGTTAATCTTAATGCCGGACAGTCCACAGATCCTGAAAATAATATTACTGGGTATCAATGGTCAAAAATTTCGGGACCTTCATCATTGAATATTGCAAATCCAGCTTCATCACAAACACAAATAACATCTCTTACTGAAGGTGTTTATCAATTTGAATTAAAAGTTACGGATGCAGGTGGATTATTCTCCCATGACACAGTACAAGTTACAGTTCATCCGGTAGCTGCTATTGAACCTTGCAGTAACAGGCCTGTTATTAATGTAAACCTTATTCCGATAGGCACACTTTCTGAAGCAAGAATTGCATTAAGCAGCGGTACAGCCGGTGGCAAAATTTTATTTGCAGGTGGCTTTGTTCCTTTCGGTCATTATTCTTCAAGAGTAGATATCTACAATACTGTAACAAATACATGGTCAACGGCAGAACTAACAATACCGGAAAGACAGGGCATGGCAGTTGCATCAGTTGGAAGCAAAATATTGTTTGCAGGCGGTGGAGATAATGATAACGGTATTACAACATCACGGGTTGATATCTATGATGCAGTTAACAATTTATGGTCAATTGCTGAATTAAGTAAAAAAAGAGAGTTCATGACAGCAACTACTTTAGGAGATAAGGTTTTCTTTTCTGGTGGCGGTGATTGGGAACCAAATCTTATTGGAAGCTCAAGGGTTGACATCTATAATAATTCAACAAATACATGGTCTACAGCTTCCATGGGTACCGGAAGAATGGATCATAGTGCTACAACAATTGAAAATAAAATATACTTCGCAGGAGGTACGGCTGGTTATTGGGTTTCGCTGAATGTATTAAACTCAATTGACATTTATGATGGAGTTACGGACACTTGGTCGACATCCGTATTTCAAGGAGATTCAAGAATGGCTCATGCATCTATTGCTGCAGGAAATAAAATATTCTGGGCAGGCGGAAATAAATATGCAGCATTAAACGGTGGATTTATATTATCAGATAATGTTGAAATAAGGGACCTATCCACAGGAACTTCCAGCTATGCATGTATAAGTCCAAGAACTTTTTTTAATGCAGTGCAGGCAAATGATAAATTGATATTTTTCACAGGTAATAACAATGCTGCAATAACAAACAACAGGATCGATATCTATAATTTAAGCACAGGCACCTGGTCAATTGGTGCATTGCCAGTAAATATTAATTCTTCTACAATTATTTCTGTAAACAATTCAGTTTATGTAGCCGGTGGTTATCTAAACGGATCAGTTTCAAGCCAGGTTTGGAAATTGGAGTTTTAAATTCTCTAACCATGCAATCAACAATATGAAAAAAAAATCTCTTTTATTGGTGATATCATTGATTGTAATGCATGCCGTATTTTATTCGTGTAAAAAAGAAACATCGTGTGAGAATTGTAAAGATAGCAATAAACCCCCTATCGCAGTTGCTGGCATTGATCAAATCGTCACTCTGCCAACCGATAGTATTCTCTTAAATGGTTCTGCATCCACCGACCCTGATGGAACAATAAATGAATGGCTCTGGAAAAAAATTTCCGGACCTGCTGCATTTAATATTATTAATGCCACCTCATCTTCAACTGTTATAAAAAATCTTTCAAAAGGAATATATCAGTTTGAACTAAAAGTAGCAGATAACGATGGGCTTTTTGCAAAAGATACAGTTATGATAACTGTAGATTCCGTATTAACAAATAATCATCCACCAATTGCAGATGCCGGACCTGATCAAACCATTCTTTTACCAATAAATAATGTATTACTTGATGGTGGCAATTCTTTTGATCCCGATAATAATATTTCCAATTATAGCTGGACAAAAATAAACGGGCCTTTATCATTTAATATCGCCAACTCTAATGCTACACAAACAAGTGTGACGAATCTTATACAGGGTACTTATCAGTTTGAACTAAAAGTAACAGATAACGATGGGCTTTCTGCAAAGGATACAGTTATGATAACTGTAGATTCAGTATTAACGAGTAATCATCCACCAATTGCAGATGCGGGACTTGATCAAGCAATCCGTTTACCAATAAATAATGTATTACTTGATGGTGGCAATTCTTTTGATCCAGATAGTAATATTTCCAATTATAGCTGGACAAAAATAAACGGGCCTTTATCATTTAATATCGTCAACTCTAATGCTACACAAACAAGTGTGACGAATCTTATACAAGGCACTTATCAGTTTGAACTAAAAGTAACTGATGCAGGAGGGTTGTTTTCAAAAGACACAACTACTGTCGTGGTAACTAGTAGCACGAACAATTTACCACCTGTTGCAGTCCCAGGAAATGACTCAATAATTTATTCCAGCCTGCCGGCATGCAGTGCGGTACCGCTAACTTTAATTTTAGATGGGAGTAGTTCATATGACCCCGATGGGAATATTATTTCATATCATTGGAGCGGCCCAGGTACAATTTCAAACCCGAATTCCTCTAGCACTACAGTAACCGGATTATTTCAGGGTACTTTTAATTACTCACTCATAGTAACCGATAATAATGGATCAAACAATACAAAATATATTGTCTTTACAGTCTTAACAGGCGGTAGACCTGTAGTAAATGTAACCATGACTCCTTTAGGAAATCTTTCTAAACCGAGAATGGAACTAGCAACTGCATCAGTTGGAAATAAAATATTTTTTGCTGGTGGTTATACAAGAGAGGGTCCATCTGCATGGGCAGGTGAATCAAGAGTTGATATATATGATATTAATTCTAATTCATGGAGCGTAGCAGAGCTCAGTGTGGCAAGGCATGGTATTGCAGCTGTATCGGCTGGAAATAAAGTCTTTTTTGCCGGAGGACACACGAGTTTTTATGGCGATGTTGATATAAGTGAATATGCAACTGTTGATATTTATGACGCTGCAACAAATTCGTGGTCGGTTGCATCACTGAGTGAACCGAGAGGTTATATTTCAGCTACCACAATAGGCAACAAAGTTTTTTTTGCAGGAGGTTACTGGATCGAAAGCTTCGCAACATTTCATTATAGCAACAAAGTGGATATTTATGATCTCTCCACTAATACATGGTCTACAGCAACCCTTAGTGAAGGAAGAACCAGTATATCAGCAGTAGCGATTAACAATAAAGTTTATTTCGCTGGAGGAGAAACAGGACTTTGGACAATTGGTGGCCATCAGCTATTTGATAAAATAGATGTTTACGATTTAACCACAAACTCCTGGTCAGTTTCAACATTGGACGAGCCTAAAGTGAGAATGGGAGGTTTTGCTGTTAATGATAAAATATATTGGGCTGGAGGGGAAAATAGTCAAGGCACCGTTTGTAAAGTTGAGGTCAGAAATGCAAATACTCAGGCCACTTCATTTGATTATTTATCACACCCAACTACAGCAGAGTACGCTGTCTTAAAGGATAATAAAATATTATTTACAAACCTCTGGCAACATTTTGATCTATATAATTTGAATACTAACACCTGGTATACAGGTTTATTACCAATTAAAAGAAGTGAAGCGGGATTAATTTCTGTCAATAATAAAATTTATTTAGCAGGTGGATGGGCACATGAAACTCAAAATTCAATTAGCGGAGTTTGGAGGATCGACTTCTAGAAAATATGATTTTGTTTTAAGTATAAGTTTATAGTGATATAAAACAAAAAAGCCTCTCAGAATAAACTGAAAGGCTTTTTTAATAAATATGGCAGCTACCTACTCTCCCGTATTGTGGTACAGTACCATCGGCCATGAGGGGCTTAACTTCTCTGTTCGGTATGGGAAGAGGTGAACACCCTCGGCAAAACCACCATAAGTCGTTTATCATGCTTCAATAAAAAAGCACAACATAATAACTTTACATATTGGAAAATGTTAGAGAGTACCCAGCGCTTTGTTTTTAGAAAACAAAGAAAAAAATTAAAGCGTACGGGCAATTAGTACTACTCGGCTTTAGTGTCACCACTTTTACACCTGTAGCCTATCAACGTCATAGTCTCTGACGGCCCTTAAAAGAAGACTCATCTTGAAGTAGGTTTCACGCTTAGATGCTTTCAGCGTTTATCCTGTCCGTACATAGCTACTCAGCATTGCACCTGGCGGCACAACTGATACACCAGCGGTACGTACGACCCGGTCCTCTCGTACTAAGGTCATGTCTTCTCAATCTTCTAACGCCCACCACAGATAGGGACCGAACTGTCTTGCGACGTTCTGAACCCAGTTCACGTGCCACTTTAATCGGCGAACAGCCGAACCCTTGGGACCTTCTCCAGCCCCAGGATGTGACGAACCGACATCGAGGTGCCAAACCTCCCCGTCGATATGAGCTCTTGGGGGAGATCAGCCTGTTATCCCCG
>VBAR01000008.1 GCA_005882315.1 Bacteroidota bacterium | reverse complement strand
GTAACAGGAACAGCACCAGCACAATTATCATTAGCAGAAGCAGAACCGAAGTTGATGCTTTCTGGGTTACAACCTGGGTTCAGGTTGCCACCTGTGATAGTGATAACTGGTCCTTGTGTATCCACAGTCCATGTAGCAGTACGTGAAGTAGATGAAGAATTATTACAAGCATCACTTGCATTCCATGTCATAGTCTGTGTTCTTGAACAACCAGTAGTAGTGATCGTACCGGCAGTAGAAGTAACAGGAACAGCACCAGCACAATTATCATTAGCAGAAGCAGAACCGAAGTTGATGCTTGCTGGGTTACAACCTGGATTCAGGTTGCCACCTGTGATAGTGATAACTGGTCCGTCAGTATCTACAGTCCAAGTAGCAGTACGTGAAGTGGATGAAGAATTATTACAAGCATCACTTGCATTCCATGTCATTGTTTGTGTTCTTGTACAACCAGTAGTAGTGATCGTACCGGCAGTAGAAGTAACAGGAACAGCACCAGCACAATTATCATTAGCAGAAGCAGAACCGAAGTTGATGCTTGCTGGGTTACAACCTGGATTCAGGTTGCCACCTGTGATCGTGATAACTGGTCCTTGTGTATCCACAGTCCAAGTAGCAGTACGTGAAGTAGATGAAGAATTATTACAAGCATCACTTGCATTCCATGTCATTGTTTGTGTTCTTGAACAACCAGTAGTAGTGATCGTACCGGCAGTAGAAGTAACAGGAACAGCACCAGCGCAATTATCATTAGCAGAAGCAGAACCGAAGTTGATGCTTTCTGGGTTACAACCTGGGTTCAGGTTGCCACCAGTGATAGTGATAACTGGTCCATCAACATCTACAGTCCAAGTAGCAGTACGTGAAGTGGATGAAGAATTATTACAAGCGTCACTTGCATTCCATGTCATTGTTTGAGTTCTTGAACAACCAGTAGTAGTGATCGTACCGGCAGTAGAAGTAACAGGAACAGCACCAGCACAATTATCATTAGCAGAAGCAGAACCGAAGTTGATGCTTGCTGGGTTACAACCTGGGTTCAGGTTGCCACCTGTGATAGTGATAACTGGTCCTTGTGTATCCACAGTCCAAGTAGCAGTACGTGAAGTAGATGAAGAATTATTACAAGCATCACTTGCATTCCATGTCATAGTCTGTGTTCTTGAACAACCAGTAGTAGTGATCGTCCCGGCAGTAGAAGTAACAGGAACAGCACCAGCACAATTATCATTAGCAGAAGCAGAACCGAAGTTGATGCTTGCTGGGTTACAACCTGGATTCAGGTTGCCACCTGTGATAGTGATAACTGGTCCATCAACATCTACAGTCCATGTAGCAGTACGTGAAGTAGATGAAGAATTATTACAAGCATCACTTGCATTCCATGTCATTGTTTGTGTTCTTGTACAACCAGTAGTAGTGATCGTACCGGCAGTAGAAGTAACAGCACTTGCACCAGAACAATTATCATTAGCAGAAGCAGAACCGAAGTTGATGCTTGTTGGGTTACAACCTGGGTTCAGGTTGCCACCTGTGATAGTGATAACTGGTCCTTGTGTATCCACAGTCCATGTAGCAGTGCGTGAAGTGGATGAAGAATTATTACAAGCGTCACTTGCATTCCATGTCATAGTCTGTGTTCTTGAACAACCAGTAGTAGTGATCGTACCGGCAGTAGAAGTAACAGCACTTGCACCAGAACAATTATCATTAGCAGAAGCAGAACCGAAGTTGACAGTTCCTGGATTACAACCTGGGTTCAGGTTGCCACCTGTGATAGTGATAACTGGTCCTTGTGTATCCACAGTCCATGTAGCAGTACGTGTAGTAGATGAGGATTGCAGACATCCATCAATAGCGTTCCAAGTCATGGTCTGTGTGCGGGTACAACCACTTGTCGTGATCGAACCGGCAGTAGAAGTAAGCGTAACAGCACCAGCGCAGTTGTCAGAACCAGAAGCAGAACCAAAGTTGATGGCTCCTTCTGGATTACAACCTGGGTTGAGGTTACCGCCTGTTATAGAAATAGTCGGAGGCGTTACATCTACAGTCCATGTAAATGTTTGAGTACATGTTTCAGTATTACCACAACCATCTTCAGCTAAATATGTTCTTACCTGTGTTCTTTGACATCCATTTTCCACAACCGCTCCCTCAGAAGAAGAAACAGTAACAACACCGCAATTATCTGTAGCTACAGCACCAGCAGGTAGAGGCAGACCAACAGGGTTACAACCTAAATTCGATCCCGCAGGGCAAGATGTAAATACTGGTTTAGTACGATCAAAACAAGCATTGATCTGAATGGGTTCAATAAAATCTTTTAAATCTGCAGTTCTTTCAGCAGAAGATTTTGTTTTGATAAAAAGTGATTTGAAAGGCAATCTTGCGCAATCTGCAGGATCAGATATTGCACCAAGCATTCTTGTAATGTCTATTGCACCTTCTATAAATTGTAAAGGTTGATATGTATTAAGTCCAAATGCACCATAAGGTATAGGGATATTTCCTCCGTTAGCTGCGGCGTATGCAGAACCGGTAGGGGGAATTGTATCCACATAGTCAAATGTAGTTTCGCTTGTATTTGTCCATTTTAAGAAAGAAACAGCTGCAAAACTACCACCAGCCGTATATTGTAATGTGATACTTATATCACCAATAGTTCTACCACCATTAGGACCGGTAGAATTAAAACCACCGGTTAAAGGACCGCCGGTTTTAGTGATCGTATTCTTGTATAATTCAAAGTCCAGGTAACTGGTACCGTTTGTTGACATCCGGTCTCCTGCAATAATAAGCCAGATATGGCCATCACTTGGAGCCATTGTTAACAACGCAGCCGCATTGTTCATGTCATCTTTTGCAGGGGGTTTCTGGCTTCTCCATCCCCAGGTATTCGGGTTTTGGAAAAGTTTATTACCACCATCAAAGATGTCATCCAGATCCTGATCGTTGTAACGATCAAATAAGCGATAAGCCATTACGATCAACGGAGCTCCGGTTGTGGGGTTAAGTACATAAGTATTGGGTGCCTGGGCACCTGTACCTGTCCAGTCGCCATCTCCGGTTGCACGCACCACATTGCCGTCGATAGCAAAACCACCGAATGGTGGATTAACAGGAGCAGTTCCTGCTAACTGACCGCTGGAAATAATAAATGTACCTGCAAGCAGATACATCACCATCAGCAATCTGAGGGATAAAGTTTTTGTTGTGCCTGTGATCTTTGTTACAGGGCTACAACAGGGTAGATCTTTTCTCATACGAAAAGTTTTGTTTTAATGATGAAATATAAAATAAGAACGTTGAAAGCCTTTGTGGGCCTGCGTTTCAAGGGAGGGGGATTAATTAAGATTTGCTAATAAATCAGAATCAAATAGGAGATGTGGAAGATTAACTTGTGGTTTTTGGTAGGATTAGAGGCGTTAAAGCTACGTTATTTCCCCTCACTTCCAAATATTTATGGAGGTTTTTTCGATAGTAAATGTACGACACCCAAGCTTGTTCAAACAATTAACTGTCGTTTATATAGCTGAATTGCATTTTCAAAACCCAGATAAATGGCATCGCAAATTAAGGCATGCCCAATGCTTACTTCATCTGTCCAGGTTATGTTTTGATTAAAGTATTTCAGGTTATCCAGGTCAAGATCATGCCCTGCATTGATCCCAAGTTGCAGATCTCTTGCTTTTGCTGCGGCATTTATATAAGGTTCGATTGCCTTCGCTTTATTTCCTTTTGAAAATTCTTTTGCATAACCTTCCGTATACAATTCAATTCTGTCGGTTCCTGTTTCTGCTGCCCCTTCAATGATATTTATTAAAGGGTCACAGAAAATAGAAGTCCGTATTCCTGCTTTTTTAAAAACTGAAATGATCTCGATCAAATATTTTTTATTCGCAATGGTATTCCAGCCATGATCAGATGTTAATTGTCCTTCTGTATCAGGAACCAGAGTTACTTGTGTAGGTTTTACTTCCAATACAAGCTCAACAAATCTTTTTTCTTTTGGATTTCCTTCAATGTTATACTCTGTCGTGATTATTTTTTTTATTTCTCTTGCATCATCATAACGGATATGACGTTCGTCCGGCCGCGGATGCACCGTTACTCCATTAGCACCGAATCGTTGTACATCAATAGCCGCTTTTACCACATCAGGATTATTTCCGCCTCTGGAATTTCTAAGCGTTGCAAATTTGTTGATGTTTACAGAAAGTTTTGTCATTGTATTTGAAGTGTCAGATCTGTAAAGTTAGAATCTATTTGATAATTACAGTTCCATCCATGTATGATCGGCCAGCAATTTTACAGCAGATATAAATTTTTTGAAAGGACCATTGGCACCCCATTCTCTAGGTGCTACCAAAGAAAGGGTATAAGTATCATCTTTTTTCTGATACACATAATAAGTCTGTCCGATATTAGGTTTAAAAGAGATCTTAGAATCATAGATCATCAGGGAAAGATCTTTTCTTTTTTGAATTTCCTGTGCCTGCAAAGCCAATAACTCGATTTGTTTGCGGATCTGGTCTAACTGCATATTGGTTTGTTCTTCCATTGCCGTCAGGGCTTTGTGTTTTATCATGCCTTCTTCATTCGGCTTTATGACAGCTCCTGCAACGGACGCAGAATAGGGAAGAACACTTAATTGTTTATGATAAATTTCTGTATTGGTAAATGAAGTGCCATCTTTTTTAAAACCCTGTTGAATGACTTTTAAATAACCATTCGGTTGTATCTCATGAGTAATGTGCAGAATGATTTGTCCTTGTTTATAAAAATGAATTTCAAAACTGATACTGTCGGGAAATAATACCTGCACTTTTTCAGCAAGCTCAGTTCTTTCAAATTCATTCAAAGCCCCATCTGCAAGGATTTTATAGCCAGAATCAAATGCAAGATTTTCCAGTGAAACCCAATGATGACTAATGCTCAATTGTTTTTGAATACCGGATGATTCTATTTTATAGATACCGCTTTTGGGTCTTTCTCCATTTTCGTAGATTCCTTTTTCAGGAAACAACTGCCAGCTTGCTAAAAAATTATAGGCTGAGATCATTTTGTTAGATAAGGGTTGCAAAGGTTTGTATTCAAGCTGTAAAAAACAAAAAGTACTTACTATAGTTTAGTAAGTACTTTTTTATAGAGATCAATTTTTAATCTTAATACCTGTAATGCTCCGGTTTGAACGGACCATTCTTAGTAATACCTAAATAGCCAGATTGAGCATCTGTCAGTTCTTCGAGTTCAACACCAATTTTAGCCAGGTGTAATCTTGCAACTTTTTCATCCAGGTGTTTTGGAAGAACGAAAACATTGTTTTCGTAATTCTTGTGATTTAGCCAGAGTTCGATCTGGGCAAGAGTTTGATTGCTGAATGAATTACTCATTACAAATGAAGGGTGACCTGTTGCACAACCTAAATTCACTAATCTTCCTTCAGCAAGAATGATCACATCTTTACCTTCTATATTATAAATATCTACCTGTGGTTTTATGGTATCTTTTGTATGACCATAATTCTGATTCAACCATGCGATATCAATTTCAATATCGAAGTGACCAATATTACAAACAATGGCTTTATCCTTCATTAGTTTGAAGTGTGCACCGGTGATCAGGTCACGGCAACCACTTGCAGTAACAACGATATCTGCTTCTTTAACTGCATTGATCATTTTCTTTACTTCGAATCCATCCATAGCAGCCTGTAATGCGCAGATAGGATCGATCTCAGTAACGATAACACGGCAACCTGCACCTTTCAATGAAGCAGCAGAACCTTTACCTACATCACCATAACCACCAACAACAGCTACTTTACCAGCAAGCATTACATCAGTAGCACGGCGTATAGAATCAACCAGTGATTCTTTACAACCATATTTATTATCAAACTTAGATTTGGTAACAGAATCGTTTACATTAATTGCAGGCATTGGTAAAGTGCCTTTTGCTACTCTTTCATATAAACGGTGTACACCGGTTGTAGTTTCTTCGGAAATGCCTTTTACATGCTGTACCAGTTCAGGATAAGTATCCAGCACCATATTCGTTAAATCGCCACCATCATCCAATATCATATTTAAAGGACGATCAGCTGCGCCAAAAAATAGTGTTTGTTCGATACACCAATCAGCTTCTTCCTGACTTTGACCTTTCCAGGCAAATACACCTATTCCTGCCGCTGCTATTGCTGCTGCTGCATGATCCTGTGTAGAGAAAATATTACATGAGCTCCATTTTACTTCAGCACCTAACGCTGTTAATGTTTCAATTAAAACGGCAGTTTGAATGGTCATGTGAAGGCAACCTGCAACCCTGGCACCTTTTAAAGGTTGAGAAGGTCCGTATTCTGCACGGATAGCCATCAGGCCGGGCATTTCTGCTTCAGCAAGGCGTATTTCTTTGCGGCCCCATTCAGCAAGACTGATATCTGCAACTTTGTTGGGAAGGCTAAAATCAATTGATTTGGACACTGTTGACATTTTTTATGGTTTTTATTTTCGGCGGCAAAGGTAATGATATATATAATATGATAGGGGCTTCGTCCTGACCCTTTCAAAGATGTTTTACACATATTTCCAAGCCTTGTTTAAGCGGGCAGGTATTTTACCCATCCTATTTGTAAACAAATAGAAATACTTTTGAATTCCAATCATTCAATATGTATTCTTACGATACCGTTACCGAAGCTCTTAGTGATTTAAAAAAAAGAAACTTCACATTGGATTTCAACCTTGCTGAGAATTGTATCGTCTGCAATGAGCAAAAGTTCAATTTTGAGGATTTTGAAATAGTAGAGTTTTATCGTTTTGAAGGCAATACCGATCCGGCCGATGAGGCTATCGTTTATGCGATTGAATCCAAATCAGGATTGAAAGGAGTGCTGGTTAGTGGATATGGAATATCAGCAGAAGGTATGAGTGCAGAAATGGCAAAAAAATTGAAAGTACATACATCTTAAAACTGTATATGAAAAAAAGTGGATCGATCTTAATTGTTATTATGTTGACATTAATAAGTCAATATAGTTTTTCACAAACTGATAGCTTGCATTTGCTATGCCCTTTTGAAAATGGATCGGGTCGTGAGCCTAAAGAAGCATTTACCTGGGACCCGCCTGAAAAGAAGATCATCATGATTACAAAAATGGATACGATCATCCGTAGTTGCATTGATGCCCGGGTATCCAATGTAAACCCAACTGAAGATGAGCGATTCGAAATTGTCATTTATTATAAGGAATATTATTTCTGGTATTATGGTGTTACAAAACCATTAGTAAAAAGGGGAGATAATTTAAAAGCAGGACAAGCATTAGGTTTATATAAACCGGGAACCGAAGTTGAATTCAGAATGTTCAAAAAAGAAGAGCCACTTGATCCCCGCAGCCTGCTTGATTGTAAAACGCCCAATGATCAATAAACTATTCAGCTAAGTTTTTTCTCCATTAAGTAATCGTCCATAACATACCCGTTGCCGATCGGGAAATCAAATTCGTATAAAACGGTAAACCCGATCTTTTCATAAAAGTCTTTTGCTTTATTTCTTTTGTTTACCTGTAACCTCAGTGCAGAAATATTTTGTGCTTTGATCGTATTGATAATATGATCGATCACAAATTTACCGGTTCCTTTTCCTTGCTGATCAGGTAAAATATAGATCTTATGTAATTTAAAAATACTTGGCTCTGTTGGACCGAATGAGGCAAAGCCAACAGGTCTCTCATCATCATAAACAAAAATGAAACGGCAGTTATCCTCAATCATTTGTTTTTTTAGGGATTCTTCACTGTACATCATCTCCAGCATATAATCGATCTGTTCTTTCGAAATAATGCCTGTATAAGTTTGCGGCCAGATTTTGAAACAGAGTTCACGAACAAGTGGTATGTCTTCAACACTTGCTTTTTGTATTGACAACATATTTTTCAGTTAAACGCCTGTAAGAAAATTATCCTTGATATAATCCACTACACTAACGAGATTTTTTGATTTCTCATAAACCGCCAACTGCCTGTCTGCACCGGTTCCGTTCTCTATCATCTTATGTACATAAGCAATTCTGTGCCTTGAGCCAAGATGATCGAGCACGGGATCAATAAATTCAAGTAGTTCATAAATTAAGGCTCTTGTATTTACTTCTTCTTCTTTTCCAAAATCGATCAGCCTTCCATCAATACCATAACGGCTGGCTCTCCATTTATTTTCATTGAGTAATGCACGGGAGTATTGAATGAAGTTCAGGTTTTTTGAACGCAACATATAGATGCGGGCACAAATAGCCTGGAACAAAGAAGCAATCGCAATTGTTTCGTCGACTGTCATCGGTATATCACAAATTCTGAATTCAACTGTATTGAAAAATGGATGTACCCTCAGATCCCACCAGATCTTTTTTGCATTATCAATACAGTTTGTTTTTATCAGCAGTTTTACATAATTATCATAGGCCTCTATACTTTCAAAAGCTTCCGGTATTCCGGTGCGGGGAAATTTATCAAATACTTTTGTACGGAAAGATTTATAACCTGTCAGTCTTCCTTCCCAGAATGGTGAGTTGGTGCTAAGTGCAAAAATATGTGGTAAAAAATATCTTGTTGAGTTAGCAATATGATTTGCCATTTCCCTGTTTTGCATACCAACATGCACATGCAAACCGAAAATAAGATTGCTGCGTGCAGCTTCCTGCAATTCATTTACTATTTCATTATATCGTGCATGTTCTGTTATCAGTTGGCTTTCCCAATGGCTGAAAGGATGCGTACCCGCTGCACCCATTGAATAACCGAGCCCGGTAGCAATACCGCTGATCGTTTTTCTCAATGTGGCTATATCAAGAAATGCTTCGTCTGCATCGGCGCATATATCTGTACCTACTTCTACTACCGCCTGGTGCATTTCTGCTTTTACTTTATCCTTAATTACTTTTTGCCCCTCCTGTACGATCTGCTGTTCATGGCTTTTCAGTTCTCTTGTTACCGGATCAATCACCATGTATTCTTCTTCAACACCAAGGGTAAAGGTTTTATAGTTTAATGTAGCCATAATAAAATGTAAAACTCTGAATGTAAAATCTGAAATGTAAAATGAAAATCAAATCACTTGCTCACTTCATTTTACATTTATCGTTTAATATTTTACATTTTAGATTTATTAAATAAGATTTGTTTTATTAGCTGAACGTATTACATACTCACCCCAGGTAAGATTATCGCCGCCTTCTTTATTCTCTAATGCTTTTTCGATAGCATAGTTAGATGCTGTTTCTACTACCCATGCAAAATTTTCTTCACCTACACTTTTTACTTCTGCATCAGGTGCAGGGTTGCAAAAATCAATTGCATAAGGCACTCCATCTCTTACTGCCAGCTCTACTGTATTAAAATCATAGCCGAGATAATTGCAGATGCGTAAAACAATTTGCTCCATTTGCTTGTAGCGTTCAGGGCTGGGAGAGAAGCCTGCCACATAACGAAGATGATGTGGATTGCGTGGTTCATATGGCATGATGCGAACATGCTTTCTTCCGATACAATAACAACGATAGTATTCTTCAAAAACAATTTCCTCTTGTAATAGCATTACTAACTGACCTGTCTCCGCATGTTTCTCAAAAAAATCTTCCTTGCTGTCTAATCTGTAAACACTTTTCCATCCACCGCCGGCAAAAGGTTTCATGTAGGCAGGAAAGCCTGTGTATTTAAATATAGTATCCCAATCAAGCGGGTAAGCAAGATTGCTGAACGATTCATCGGATGTATCAGTAGGTAATTCTCTTGATGGAATGATCGCTGTTTTAGGAATAGGCACATCGAGTTTTGTCATTAAACAGTTGTTGAAGTATTTATCATCAGCACTCCACCAGAAAGGATTATTAATGACAGCCGTACCTGTTAGTGCAGCATTCTTTAACCAGGTTCGGTAAAAGGGTACATCCTGTGAAATACGATCAATGATAACAGTGTACCCGCTGAACTCTCCCTGCATAGCTTTGTCAATGCTCACAGGTTCTGCTTTTATACCAGCAATATTTTTACTGTTTATCCTGTCTACAAAAGCCATTGGGAAAGAACGTTCCTTTCCAAAGAGGATTCCGATTTTTTTCATGATTGTATTTTTGATTAGTTAAACTTACCCTATTCAAATGTATTTTTTCGGGGTGTAAAAAACAAGAAACAGTAAGAATAGTTTGTAGATTTTATTCCTGAACGAAACACCTGATTGCGTAATTTTGTCGCTATGACAGGAACTAAAGTGTTTTCAGTAAGAAAAGAACACCTGGAAATATTTTCTGAATACTTAGACCGGGATGTAAAGATTGATTTTTATATACCCAGCTACATTAGTGAATCTTCAGAGAAACCATCATTACTAATCATTAATGACGGACAAGATCTCGAAAAGATGGATTTTGACCTGATCCTTGGTGAATTGCAGAATGAAATTAAACCGCTGATATGTGCCGGCATTCACTGTAGTGCCGACAGAAAAATGGAATACGGAATTATTGATCATACTGATTTTTTAGGCAGGGGTGCAAAGGCAAATAATTATGCGAGTTTCATTTTAGAAGAATTCTTGCCTCTGGCAGAAAAGCGATACAATTCTGATGGATATTCAAGCAAATCTTTTGCTGGGTTTTCTTTAGGCGGACTCAGTGCAATGGATATAACCTGGAAATATCCCGGCGAGTTTTCCCTTGTAGGTGTTTTTAGTGGTTCGTTCTGGTGGCGCAGTCTTGACCAGGATAATCCGAAGTATGATGATAATAAGCATCGCATTATGCACCAGGTGATCAGGAAAGGAAATTATCAGCCCCATCTCGATTTCTTTTTTCAATGCGGGAATATGGATGAAACAAGAGACAGAAATAATAATGGTGTTATTGATTCAGTAGATGATACACTTGATATCATCAAAGAGCTTTTGAATAAAGGTTACACTAAGGATGATATTGTTTATATGGAAATGCCTGATGGCCGACACGATGTGATGACATGGGGAAAAGCTTTTCCTTATTTCCTGAGATGGGGGTGGGGCAAATAGAGTAAAATAAAAATAACTGTCACTTCTGACAAAAAATAATCCCGCTGAAAAGCGGGATTATTTTTTTATACTATGAATCTAAATTTAGAAACTTAAGCGAAGGCCAACCTGGCTGATAAATCTTGCACTGATACCGGCAGCATTGCTTGTACTAACACCCCAAGGCTTGCCCGTTTGTGGGCTAAACTGGTATTGAGGAGTAAGATTTGTAGCAGATGTAAATCCTGTAAAGCGGATCAAAGCATACTGATCATTTGATAAGAAATAGGTCTGACCCCAATTATGACTCAACATATTGGTAAAGTTGTAAACATCATAAGTAAACTGGATCAGGTACATTTTCTTACCCATTTTCAGGTTGAAATCCTGGCGGATACTCATGTCAACAACATGTGCAAATGGTTGACGATCTCCATTTCTTTCAGCAAACTGACCACGACGTTTGCGCAGGTATTTGTTACCCACGATGTATTGCTCCAGTAATTCTTTTTGCTGCGCAATACTATAAGCAACACCATTTACAGTATTAACCGTAAATGTCATTTGTGCAAGGTCTGCCTGGGTAGGAATGTAGATCAGGTCGTTTGTACTTGTTCTGCCGGCATCGCCGACAATGCTGGCATTATATACATAGCTGAATGCATTTCCTTGCTGGCCGTTGTAAGTAAATGTAATAGTAGTCGCCATTTTCTTATTGAGATAACTGAACTTCTTGCTCACATAACCTACAAAACGATGTCCCTGGTCGAAATCTGAAATAGAACGTTGAACATAGTTTTTACCATTCACAGTTTCCATAAAAAGCCATTGTGAGTTGTTCTGTGAACTGGTCAGCTCATTATATACAATTGAATTGCCGTATGCCCAGCTGAAGTTAAATGCCCATCCATTTTTGAAAGCTTTGTCAATAGTAACTGCTGTATTATAAGAAAATCCCTTTTTTGTTGAAGGATTATTGTAAATAAGATAAACACCTGTATACGGATTTACACCATTTGAGCGCATCGGAATATTAAGCGGTGTACCGCTGGGACCTGCGGTGCCGGCTGAAGAATAAACAGTTCTTGGTCCTGCGCCAACCGAAGTAAGGGTCGGAGGAAGGATATTAACGTTCTGGTAATTGATCTCATTAATGTTTTTGGTAAACATGATCTCACCAGTAAGTGTCCAGCCATTACCCAGACGTTTGTCAGCGGCTAACGTTGTCCTTACAATTCTTGGAAGTTTAAATTTCGAAGACATAATATCAACCTGTCCTTTTGAATTGGCCAGGCTTATGCCAAAATCTTCAGGCTTATACTGGTTAAACGGATCATTACGGAAAAAAGGATCAGGCCTGGCATTGATTTGAGCAACAGTAGGATCCATACCGCCTATGCTGGCACCAGTATTATTATATGCACCGCCTGGCCATACAAGACCCATACGACCGGTAAAAAGGCCTATACCACCGCGAAGGGTAAAATTTTCTTCAGGAACTTTGTAAACAAATCCAAAGCGGGGAGACACAGACCAGGGGACCTGTACTCTCTTACCTGAAGTGGCACCATACATATTATAGTATTGTGATATTGCAACCAAAGCGGTATCATTAAAGAAAGGATCTTCTAATGGATCTGTAGGGAAAATTGTTTTATCCAATCTTACACCAAAATTGATCGTCATCTTATCATTCGCTTTTACCTCGTCATTTACAAAGAAGGCAAGGTTCAGAAATTTAAATGCGGCTGCAGAAGGAGAATTTTTCTCATCTGTTTTGTTCTCCAGCAGCGAGAAGGAACGCTGGTAACGAGCAGGCTTGGCATTATTGGTAAAATCACTTAATGAGTTATAAGTATAGGTTCCGTAAAGATCACGAATAAAAAGGTTATTGGCATCGCTGTATAAATTATCCGTACCAATAGAAATTAAATGTTTACCTGCATAAAACTTATATGAGTCATTTAATGTCCAGTTCTTCTGAAGCAGATAGTTACCTGTTGAGAAATTCTCTGTTCCAAAAGTGATGGTACCTGAACCATCACGGATGATTACCCTTGGAAAGGGATCACCTATTGGCTTCCTGTCATCCGCAACATTTGTGTAGGTAATAAGCAATCGGTTGGTAGCTCCTTTTTTGAAGCTGCTTCTTAACTCCCCGGTTACAGTATGTGCTTTGTTAGGGAAAATATAACCATTGTTGTAGAAGTTGATGTTGGTTGTGTTGCTGGCCGTTGTATTATATCTTTCACCCTGGTTAAAACGATAGCTGAAAGTGAATTTATTATTTGAATTCATATTCCAGTCTAACTTCATCTGTACAAAATTTCTTCTTACACTTTCAGGAATATCCAGATAGGGGCCTACATCATACTTGTGAGTACCTTGTACGAAAGATACAAGACCATCAATTCCTGCCTGGTTAGTATTGCCCCGGTAGCTGCTGAACTCAAAGGGTTGTGGCCTGGTGTCTTGTTGTCTTTCACCGATGACAAAGAAGAATAATTTATTTTTTACTAAAGCACCGCCTAAACTAATGCCATAAGTTTTATTGCTCAGGTCAGTAAGCTTAGTACGGTTTGCCTTTAAAACATTGCCCGGCGTACGACCTGCCAATGTCTCATCACGATAATAAAACCAGGCTGTTCCTTTTAAAGTATTAGTACCCGATTTAGTAACAGCATTTGAACCGCCTCCAACAAATCCACCAACAGATGCATCATAAGGTGCCAGCACAACCTGGAACTGATCGATTGCGTCAAGAGATATGGGGCTGATATTTGCCTGGCCACCATTTGTACCAGATGCTGCCAGACCAAATACATCGTTATTGATTGCGCCGTCGATAAAGAAAGAATTCAAACGGTTGTTTTGTCCTGCAAAAGAAATACCTGCACCATCGCCGGTAATTTTTGCCTGCGGAGTAAAACGTAAGAAATCATTAAGGCTTCTGTTAATGGTTGGAATATTTGCAACACGATCTCTTCCAATAGCTGTTTCTGTACCGCCTTTACCGCCAGTAGCAGAACGACGTGTTGAAAGAACCACTTCAGTCAATGTCCCGGTTTTATCAGGTAGCGCCACATCGAAGCGGCTTTTTTCACCGAGATTCAAAAAAACTTCGTCTCTTTTTTCATCGGAAAAACCAACAAAAGTGAAAGTAATGGTGTAAGGACCGCCGGGCTGCATGTTACTGATGTCATATCGTCCACCAGCCCTTGATACAACACGGTAAACAGTTCCTGTCGGGTTATGTGTAGCTGTAATAGTTGCACCTACTAATGCATTATTAGATGCATCTTTTACAATACCACCGATACCACTGTTTGTTTCCTGTGCTGCAAGAAAGAATGGAGCAAGCAGCAGAATAGTAATGAATTGGGTAATTCGCTTAAGCATAGTTAGTTTAGTTTTCTGTTGCAAAGAAATAGTTATTCCCGGAATAAATATAGGGATTCTTGGCAAATATAGACTGAAAAATAAGGCATTACATAAAAAAAATCCACATCCCAAAAGTTGCCCCGCCGGGGTACTTTTTTTTCACAGCTTATACACCTTTTGAAATGGCTATTTTTGCATTTTAATTCTATTGTTATGTTACATACTATCGAAAGTGCATTGGAGGATATTAAGCAAGGACGTATCGTTATTGTTGTAGATGATGAAGACCGTGAAAATGAAGGTGACTTTATCGTTGCATCATCACATGCTACGCCGGAAGTAATAAATTTTATGAGTAAACATGGTCGCGGTTTAATATGCATTTCATTGCTTGAAGAAAGATGCGATGCACTCGGTCTTGAGCTTATGGTGAATAATAATACTGCGTTGCATGAGACTGCATTTACAGTATCTGTTGATCTATTAGGTCATGGATGTGGCACAGGAATTTCTGCACAGGACAGAGCAAAGACAATACAAGCACTTATTGATCCCAAAACTGATCCTAATGACTTAGGCAAACCAGGCCATATTTTTCCACTTCGGGCAAAAAAAGGTGGTGTGTTAAGAAGAGCAGGTCATACAGAAGCTGCGGTTGACCTTGCACGGTTGGCCGGCTTAGAGCCATCTGGTGTATTGGTAGAAATTATGAATGAAGATGGAAGTATGGCAAGATTACCTCAGTTGGAAGAAGTGGCTAAGCATTTTGATTTTAAGATCATCAGTATAAAAGACCTGATCGAATACCGAATTAAAAGAGATTCATTGATCGAAGAGATTGTTAGTGTAGAAATGCCAACGAAATATGGAGATTTTAAACTCATTGCCTTCAAAGAGAAAAATTCAACCAACGAACATTTAGCATTGATAAAAGGAGAGTGGGAAAAAAATGAGCCTATAATGGTACGGGTGCACAGCAGTTGCTTTACCGGCGATATCCTGGGTTCGTTGCGCTGCGATTGCGGTGAACAATTACACAAAGCAATGCAGATGGTGGACAAAGAAGAAAAGGGTGTGATATTATACATGAACCAGGAAGGCCGTGGAATTGGTTTGCTGAATAAATTAAAAGCTTACCGTCTGCAGGAACAAGGTATGGATACAGTGGAAGCAAATATTCATTTAGGTTTTGGAATGGATCAGCGGGACTATGGTGTAGGTGCACAAATACTTCGTCACCTGGGCATTCACAAACTCCGTCTTATCAGTAATAATCCAAAGAAGAGAGTTGGTTTGATTGGTTATGGATTAGAAATTGTAGAAAATATTCCAATTGAAATAAATTCCAATCCTCATAACGAAAAATATTTATCTACAAAGAGAGATAAACTTGGACATGAAATTATGGAAGGAGAATAGTAATTAGCCCGCAATCATCAGAGTTGTCATCAATTCCCATCATCTTTTTTTTCAGCATCTGTTGCGGCTGGAATAGTTATTGGATCTGGCTGTTGTTTCTTTTTATTTCTATTAACAGGAAGAAACAAATCCCAGAAGCGGTTTGCTTCACGTTTATAAGTTAGACCTACGCCTTGTCTTCTTGCTCTTGAATTTTGTAAAAGAAAATCCGGGTTCTCTCTGTAAAAAATTGTTGCACGCAGCGAACCGCTTGGGTTAATTAAAAGGTCCATTGAAATATTCGGTAGTAACTGCACTTTGCTTTCAATAGTTGCACTTGATTGAAAAGCAAAATCCGAAGAAAAACCAGCATTTACGATCAACCTGTCTTTGAAAAGCGAAACGGGAAGATTAACATCTATGTTTCCCTGGTTTACACTCGTAGAAGAGCCACCAGTTTGCCCAAGGATATTTCTGTTGTACAACCCGCCACTTACATTCAATTTTACTTTATCCGATTTAAAAATTTTATAAAGGGCCTGGTTAATGATATTATTTACTTCATTAAATAATAATCCTGAAATGCTGTTATAGACCAATTCATTTATTGCTCCTGACAAACCTGTTCTCTGTGCTGTTTCCGGCGGTGCGAAACTGTTGAATACGATCAGGAAAGTAACCTGCCGGTTCAGTTCATTCGGATTTTTTTCTATTTGTGAAATATTGAAAAGTAATGATGCGTCTCTTTTAGCCTGGCTATTGTCTGGAAATTCGATACTGAAATCAAACCGCGGATCAAACAGTTCATTATACATCCTTGCGGAAACGATCACATCTTCCCGCAACGAGCTAAGATCAGAATTAACATCGTATCCGGTTACCAACGGAGCAAAGCTTACTCTTTCTGCAGTATAAGTTGCTTCAAAATTGATCCTGGCTTTATACGGGTCGCCGCTCCACTCGATAAAGTTGTTGATACCAACTCCTTTTTTTATTTCAAAAGGTTTTTTGAAAACAGATTGTAAGGTGTAATCATATTTTCCATCAATGATATTATATCTTCCGCGGATCGTCATTGGTTCGGAGGTACCTGATCGGATATTCAGTGTTCCCTCACCACGACCGATGATCTCATCCTTGGTAAGATCGTCTATCTGTACTTTGATCGTTACAAAAGGATTGGCGGTAATATCGGCATCGAAAATCATATTGGAAGATGAACTTTGATTGTCGATATCACTCATTTCCCGGCCATATTGTCTTTCTACTAAAAAATCTGATTCACCTGACTCACGGCTGCGTGAAGGTGGAATTGTTACATGACTGCTGTCTTTATCAGATGCAATGGCACTTATCTGCATGAACATATCGTCTTGCGGACCGGAAAGTTGCAATGAGCCTGTGCCAAACGCTTTACCATAAAATTGTTTGTTGTCAACATAGTTTGTGTTGAGCAATAACACAGGGCGGTTATCTAATTTGGTTCCTGTAAATGGTTTGCGGGTTTGTACCCGTATATCAAAAAACATATCCCTGAAATACGAGTGGCTGATATTTCCATTCAGGTAAATCGGGTTGCCTGTTACCGGGTCATTTAATATTATACCATCGAGATTAATATCATTTTCACGCAATTCTATCTCTGTATCTTCTATCTTGTAAAAACATTGGGTAAAAATTACTTTCAACCCGGCATCATGCAGTTTTGCTTTACCTGTATAGTTCATCTTATTTCCTTTGCCAGCTATTTTTATTTTACCTGTAGCAAAGCCTTGCAGATCTGTAAACAATGTTCCGAGAAACCGTTCGAGAATCTTTATCGGGTAATTTTCCGTACCTAATAAAACATAATTCTCTTTCATGCTGTCGGCTTTGTTCAGGTGCCATTGCATATCAAAATCGATCTTGCTTATATCATCATCGTTCTTTCCTTTACCTATCAACTCACCTGTTTTATTATTATAGGTAAAATTAGTGCCGATGTTCCCGATCGAGTCTTTGTCAAACCAAAGCTTATCGAAATTGACATCAGAGGTTATATTGAATTTTTTTGCAGGGTCTTCTACTATGATAGTACCCGATGCAAGTCCGGATAACTGGTTTTTAGGTAAAATAAAAGGTGCAAGATCGCCAAGGTTTAGATTTTTTAAAACGACTTTCAGGTCATTGTGAGTTCCCTCTGATGATGGTTCTGTACTGAGTTTGATTATTTGTTCGCCTTCTCTTAATGTCAGCTCACTATTGGTTACAATATTACTTCTGAATTCAAGTTCGCCATCCCTTTCAATGGTCCAGGATTTTTTATTTACGTCAAAATAGGTTGAATCAAAACGAACTTTGAACCCATCATCGAAAGTGGAAACAACTGCATTAATATTTGCGCTTTTGATCTGTTTATTTGATTCCGTAACGATTTTAACTTTAGAAATATCGTTTGCTGCTTCAATACTGAATGTGCTTGCTCTCAGGCTGATGCTGTCATTGATCTTTATAGAAGCGGCACTGCCATTCAGAAAAAGTTTTTCACGGTCGCCGGTACCAGAGAGTTTAGAATTGTTGAATACAAGACCGCCTGCGGTAAACGATGGGATGTCTGCATCCAACTTGATCAGGTTTTCATCCATATTTAACTGCCCGGTAAAATGACTTTCATTAAACCCAGTTATTGAGGGGATGAACATTTGCAGCAATGAATTTGCATTGTGTGTTTTAATATCGAATGTGAAGCGTTGATTGATAGGTGTAGTCCTCGGTGGTTTAATAAATGCGGGGTAATATTTATTCAGGAATAAAGTGATCGCATTCGGGAGACTGTTAATATTAAATTTTCCGGAAACATACCCTTCAAGTTCATCCGTGTTGATAGAAAGTCGTTTCTCTCCGTTAATGATCTCCGATTTCAAAGTAAAAGAATCAAAAGCCAGTTTATTGCCATTTTTATAAATAGCACCATGGGTAATTGTTGCTGTACCAAGGAAATCGTCAATGTTATCTCCTTTAAAATCGAATTTTAAACGACCGGAAAAAGTATAATCCTCGTTTGCGATCCGCAATTTTTGAAACTGTATATCCTCTATCTCCGCATCCAGTTGGAAGAATGGATTTTTACTGTTAAGATCAATAATACCCGTTGCATTAAATACTGCATTGGAATCTTTAGAACTGATCGTGCCTTCAAAGAGTTGTTTATTCAGGTTGCCTTTTACATCAATTTTCTCATAATGGTAACCATTGTAAACAAGTGAATAGATCTTGCCATCAATATCTGCATTAATGTTTTTATCAAAGCCGGAGCCTTTAATAGCAGCTTTCATTGAAATGACCCCAATATCTTTTTGCCCGAGAAATTGTCCGAGGTTAAAACCACTTGTAGAAATAGTGCCGGAATAGATCGGGGGTTTACCTTCCGGTAATTTCATATTGATATCGGAAACAATTGTCCCCAGATTTGTTTGCGTAGTACCATAGGTTACAAAATCTCTTATGAAACCGGTAAAGTTCCCTTTAAAATTTATATACTGAATTGAACTAAGACGGGGTGTGGTCACATTTCTTATTTCAGGAATTAACTTTACGGCATCAGCATAAGTTGTTTTAAATTCTTTACTATTGAAATCAATAAAAGTTTTGTTGATATCTGGCAGGCCGGAAAGCATGATATCGCCATTAAGCAATGTGTTATTGCCTGCTTTGATGAAAAGATTTTTACCGTTCAGGTCTTCTATCGTACCTTTTATTTTTCCTGTCAAAAAAATATTTTTCTTCCAGCTACTCATGGTCGGTGCGAAATAAGCAATATCATCCGAATCAATTTCTGTGTTATTAAAATCCCCGGTAAGTTTTACCCGGCTCAGAAAATAACCCATATCATCAATATCATTAAACTGCATGGAGTAATAATTGCGGATACGGCTACGATTGGTCTGCAGATCAAGATTAGCAAACTCCATTAATTGAGGCGTGAATTTTACATCAGCGATCATTTGTTTTACTTCCAACCCGCTGCGTTCTTTTGTTTTCAGGTCAAGCGTGGTGGTTATCGTGTCTTTATTCCATTTTACATTGGTCAGTGTTCCATTTATTTCACTGAATAAAATATGCTTGCCATCGAAATAAGAGAGAGGAGGACTTTCTGTTTGCTTATCATTTTTAAACGTACCGTTCTTTAAAATAAGTTTATCAAGGTTTACTACCCATCCGGTAGCATTCCATTTTAATGATGAATCCGGTACTGTTTCAGTTTTTACTTTTTTAGGTCCCGCAGGTTTTAGTCCTTGATAATCGGAAAGGCTGAAATAGGGATCTTCGATTTCCAATAAAGCGACATCAACATTTTTAGTTTTGAAATTGATATTTCTTGCATCAAGGCTTAATTTGCTTAATTGAATTGTCTGGTCATGCCCAACCCATTTATCAGTTTGTACAAACCTGATGTTTTTCAGATCAATTTTTTTCAGTTGCAGTTCTATGACGTTACTGTCACTGCTCTTTTTTGCGGATGACGGGGATGAAAAATAATCAAATAGGAACTGGCTGTTCCAAACGGAATCAGTACGATTGAAATTGATAATGGCATCTTCAAGCCCGATATATTTCAATTCTATTTTGTCTCTAAAAAAGAACCAATCGGTAATTCTTAGGTTAGCTGTACCTGCATACAACAATGTGTCCTTTTTTTGGTCCCTGACTATAACGCCTTGAAGATTCATGCTGTTGAAAAGCGAAAAGTCAACATGCTTAATACTTACCTCTGTACTTAGTTCTTTTGAAAGCTTTTTAGTGACTCTGCCAACAATATAGTTCTGGCCGTATTGGGTATTGACAAAAATCCAGACGGCGAGCAGCAAGAACAGCAGCACGCCAAAAAACCATAACAGTATCTTTCTCAGCTTTTTCAGGAATGGGTATTAGTTTGTAAAAATAGAGAATCGTGGTGGTTAGGCAAATAAGATACCAAAGCAATGTTCAATCATCAGTCAGGCAAAACAAACTTTTGGTCTGAATAAAGACCCTAAAAGGAGTTATCTCTTGAATACCCGGGATAAATGGAAAATAGGAAGGACAAAAGATGCTTTTCAGGTAGAAGGCATGCTATTAAAGTCAAATCGTATTCTTCCCTTACAGTAAGAAAAAAATGTTAACATTATTTTTTCTTCTTCAGGTAGAACCCCGCAGACAGCCCGATATTACGATGATGGATATGTGGACCTTCGTCAAAATTGTTGATGCTTGCAAGCCCCAATGTGTATTGGGCATAAATAAAGAAGTTATTCCCTTTTTCATATCCAAAATGAGCAAGCATATTAGCTGAGTAGATGCCATAATCAGTAAATCCGAAAGTCATGGGGCGGTCAATAACGGTATTCTTGTTTGTTTCCATTACTTCGTGACCGGCTAATTGAAAATCCAGGGAAGGGCCCAGGCGGAAAAAGAAATGATCTGGACTTGTATTAAAATCATGCTGTAATAATGCAGATAACTCTACACAATGAATAGTTGTAGAATTGTTTATTGCAGTTGAATCCGGGAAAGGTGATGTTTGATCAAACTCAACTTTATATCCTTTCAAACTGTAGAAAAATAGGGGAACAAAACTCAGTCTTCCTTCGACTGGTAATTTCATACCAATACCGGCTTGGCCTCCGATCTTGAAAGATGTGTTTTGTTTGTATCCATTAATATGGTATTTGGCAGTATTGCCCTGTACCCCGCCAAAAATGAATGTTTGAACCTGTTGTGAAAAGGCTTGAGCAGTTATTAATAGGGAGGCAGATAAAATCAATTTTTTCATGTAAAAATGTTTAAATGGAGGCTTTTGACAGGAGGGGGTCAAAAGTAATAACTGCGTTCTATATATGCAAGCAAATAGCGGCTTAGTATTTCTTTGCAGGGTCTTTTATGTCGGAAGATTGATTATAAGCCTGTGAATTGCCTTTTGGGATTGATAAATTTTTCCAGCTTTCATTTTTTATGAGGCGACCGACGTATACAATTTGCCCGATATGATAAGGATAATGCGCCAGTTGGCGGATAATAGCATCTGTAACATTAAGCTGTTCTTTGCGGATTGTAATTGTCTTCATCAAATCCTCCTCCTTCAGCGATTCTAAAACATCCAGGAAACATTTCCATCCTTTATTCCATAAATCAATTAATTGCTGTTTGCTGTAATTATGCACCTCAAATTCATCATCCCGGTTGCGCCAGTTTTTTTCTCCATCTTCAGTTAAAAAATTAGTGAAACGGCTAAGCATATTGCCAACCATATGCTGGATCATTACAGCAATACTATTTGATTCGGATGAAGGTTGAAAATGAAAATCAGCATCGTTCAGTTGCTCAAAGGTTTTTTCTCCCAGTTCTTTATAATATCTCATCCGCTTGGCGGAGGCGTTTATAAATTCATTTGCCATTTTTTAAATTTTAAATTAAAACAAGAATAAACCAATACAGTTGCTAATATCCAGTAACCAGCATCCAGTATCTGTCATCAGAAGCCTTCTGCACTATCATCTCCTCTGTTATCGGCTACGGCTTCTATTTTCATTTTACCATTTGTATAAGTCAATTTTATCACTTCTGTTCTGCCAATACCTCCACGTTCTTTAACGTAATGTCCCATTGATCGCAATTTCATTTTTACATCTTCCGGAAAACCTTTTTCAAGGTTCAATGTATCCGGTAACCACTGGTGATGAAATTTTGGTTTGTTCACTGCGTCATCAGTGCTAAGATTGAATTCAAGAATATTTACCAGTGTTTGAAAAACAGAAGTAGGTATTGTTGTACCACCGGGAGTACCCACAACGAGATAAGGTTTGTCATCTTTTAAAACAAGTGTCGGTGTCATGGAACTGAGCATTCTTTTGCCGGGCTCAATGGAGTTTGCAATACCACCAATAGCGCCATACATATTGGGCACGCCGGGCTTTACACTGAAATCATCCATTTCATCATTCATAAAAAAACCGGCACCACCAACAACAGTTCTGCTTCCGTAAGAATTATTAAGTGTCGTAGTGATAGCTACAACATTACCTTCTTTATCGGCAACACTTAAATGTGTTGTTTCTTCACTCTCATATCCCGCCACCATGCCATGTTGTATCTCCTGGCTTACACTTGCTTTTTGGTCATTAAAAGTTTTCATTCTTTCTTTCAGGTAACTGTCTGATGAGAGTTGTTCCACAGGTACTTTATAAAAATCCGCATCACCCATAAAACGTCCACGATCGGCAAATGCACGACGTTCCACTTCAGTCATCAGGTGAACAGCATTCAGGGATAGAAACCCCATCGTGTCAATATTTTTATCTTCGATCATCTTCATCATCTGGTGTAGTAATAAACCGCCACTGCTCGGCATGGGCATACCGATTATTTTATAACCTTTATAATTGAACACATGCGGTTCACGGCTTTTTGCTTTATAATTTTTTAAATCATCCAGCGAAATAATACCTCCGCCACGTTTCATTTCTTCAACGATCAGCTTTGCTGTTTCTCCCTCATAAAAACCTGCCTGTCCTTTTTCACTTATTCTTTTTAATGTATTGGCTAAATCTTTTTGAACTAAAGTATCACCTGCTTTCCAGGGAATTGATTTTACAAAAACCGGCATCACGGTATTATGCTGTTTCAAATCATTCTGCAGGTTGTTTAATGATCTTGCTTCACGTTCAGAAATTACAAATCCTTTTTCGGCCAATTCAATTGCCGGGGCAATTAGTTTATCAAAAGAAAGTTTTGCATATTTATGCGATTCAAATATGCCTGCAATGGAGCCCGGCACCCCGCTTGCCAAATGTCCATACATACTTTTTTTAGTATCGGCATTACCGGTAGAATCGAGATACATGTCACGACCACCTTTGCCGGGTGCCATTTCACGATAATCAATAGCGATCTCTTTACCGTCACTCAATTTTGCAACTGTAAAACCACCGCCGCCAAGATTACCTGCATTGGGATAAACAACTGCCAGGGCTAGCTGGGTAGCAATAGCTCCGTCTACCGCATTGCCGCCTTGCTTCATAATCTCTATTCCAACTTTACTTGCCAGCGGATGTGCAGAGGCTACAGCACCGTTCTCACATTCAACTTTTTTCTGGCCTGAATAGTTATAGGGATCGATCTTGCCTAAAGAAGATCGTACATTCTTACTGTTGTTACAGGATACGAATACAAAAAGAAATGCGATCGAAAGCAATAAAATTTTTCTCATTCAACAAAGGGTTTCGGGCAAGTTACATAAATCCGGGTTTAACAGTATTCTTTACAACCGGAAATGGATGAAAGGAACGGAATGTTTATATTGCCGCCTGTAAATTTTATATATGAGAAAACGCCTGGGCTTTGTTCTGTTTTTTGTATTTACGATCGTGTCAGTTAATGCACAATTAAAATCACCGGATGATTATTTGGGGTATAAAATTGGTACCCGTTACACACCGCATTGGAAAATTGTAAGTTATTTTCAATCGGTGGCTGCGAATGCTACAGCTAATGTAAAACTCGAACAATACGGAGCCACAAATGAAGGGCGTCCTTTACTACTCACATTTATTTCTTCAGCAGAAAATATGAGCCGGCTTGAGCAGATAAGAATGAATAATATGAGACTGGCTAATCTTGCAAAAGACAAAACAGCACCCGTAGAAGATGGGGCACCTGCGATAGTATGGTTAAGCTATAATGTACATGGAAATGAAACATCATCGTCAGAAGCAGCAATGATGACTTTATGGTCATTAGTTGATCCTTCTAATTCTAAAACCAAGGAATGGTTGAAAAATACAGTTGTGATAATTGATCCCTGCGTCAATCCCGATGGAAGAGACAGGTATGTTAACTGGTTTAACTCTGTCGTTGGTAAAAACGCAAATCCAGCATTAGCTTCAAGGGAACATCGTGAGCCATGGCCGGGCGGCAGAACCAATCATTATAATTTTGATCTTAACCGTGATTGGGCATGGCAAACACAGGTAGAAAGTCAGCACCGCATAAAAGTGTATAATCAATGGATGCCTTATGTGCATGTTGATTTTCATGAGCAGGGCATCAACAATCCCTATTATTTTGCGCCGGCAGCACAACCTTTTCATGAAGTAATTACTCAATGGCAACGGGATTTCCAGGTAACTCTCGGAAAGAACCACGCTAAATATTTTGATGCTAATGGCTGGTTATATTTTACAAAAGAAGTGTTTGATCTTTTTTATCCAAGCTATGGCGATACTTATCCCACGTTTAACGGTGCCATTGGTATGACTTACGAACAGGCTGGTGGCCCTGGTGGCGGAGCCACTGCATTTACAGCCGATGGCGATACACTTACTCTACTTGACAGGGCAACACATCATCATACAACATCATTAAGTACGATTGAAATTTCATCGATCAATGCTGCAAAGCTGGTGAAAGAATTCAGAAAATATTTTAATGATGCAGTTTCATCAGGTGTTGGCGAGTATAAGTCTTTTCTCGTTAAATATTCCGAACCAAACCGGGAACGAATGAATTTGCTGATGGAGTTGCTTGATAAAAACGGTATTCAGTATGAAATAGCCAATGGTTCTTCGAAAGGAACAATGACCGGTTACAATTATGCTACCGATAAAGATGAAACGGCATCAATTGATAATTATGACCTGGTTGTACATGTACAACAACCACGCAGTGCATTGGTAAAAGTATTATTTGAACCAAAAAGCAAATTGGTTGATTCAGCTACCTATGATATTACTGCTTGGTCGTTGCCATATGTTTACGGTTTACCGGCCTATGCGATGAAATCAAAATTGAATTTTTCTGCTGGTGCTAAACCTGCTCCTGTTACGAACAATGTAACGGATGCTTATGGTTATGTTATTCGCTGGCAGGGTGTGCAAAGTGCAAAAGCATTGGGCCAGTTATTTCAAAAAGGAGTTAAGGTAAGATATAGCGAAACGCCTTTTGAAGTAAATGGTATGCAGTTCGAAAGGGGCTCACTTATTATTATTAAAAAAGGGAATGAGCATCTTGCAAAAACATTACCTGCTTTGGTAAACGAGATATGCAATGCAAATAATATTAAAGTCAATACGATCACTACCGGTTTTGTAGATAAAGGATTTGATCTTGGTAGTAGTAATATCCATTTTATGAATGCACCTAAGGTTGCATTGCTTACCGGTGAAGGTGTAAGTTCCAATTCAGCCGGGGAGATATGGCATTTTTTTGAACAGGGATTGGATTATCCGCTGACATTGATGAATGCAAATGATTTCGGAAGAATAAAACTTTCAGATTACCAGGTTATAATATTAACATCGGGGAATTATCGGTTCCTGAGTGATAAAGCTACTGCAGAACCATTGAAAGATTGGATAAGCAATGGAGGAAACCTTGTTGCAATAGAAGGTGCTGTAGGTCAGTTGGCGAAACTTGACTGGGGCATAAAGGAAAAGAAATCTGATGATACTATTGACAAAAAAGATACCTATGATGCACTGAACAGTTATGAGCAACGCAACCAGGATGCTCTTTCTGGATCTATGCCTGGCTCTATTTATAAAGTAGAACTGGATAATACGCATCCGCTGGCATTTGGGTATCCTAAAGTTTATTATACCCTAAAACAGGATGACATAATGTTTGAATTTCTAAAAACGGCTGGATGGAATGTAGGGGTTATCAAAAAAGATATCCCGGTAGCAGGATATGTAGGTTCAAGATTGAAAAGTAAAATACAGGATGGGGTATTGTTTGGCGTAAAGGATATGGACAATGGTGTTATTACTTTTATGACTGATGATGTGTTATTTCGTAGTTTCTGGGAAAATGGTAAGCTGATGTTATGTAATGCTGTTTTCTTTGTAGGTCAGTAAAAGTATTGGCTGGAAAGTTAAACTGTTTTAAATTGTTTAAACGGCTGACAATTGAAACAGAGTTCTATTATTTTAGCTGCTAAATTTTAGTAATGAAACGACTGCACACAACTCTTTTGCTTCTTATTTCTTATAATCTCATAGCCCAGGGCCCCCAATCATGGACCTCGGCTGATATCTATCAGGGTATAAAAAAACTAAATGTACTGGGCAGTGTATTGTATGTTGCTGCTCACCCCGATGATGAGAATACAAGATTGATCGCTTATTTATCAAAAGACAAATTATACCGAACCGGTTATTTATCCATGACAAGAGGTGATGGCGGACAAAATCTTATCGGCGACGAACAAGGTATTGAATTAGGCTTGATAAGAACACAAGAACTATTGTCTGCACGAAGAATGGATGGGGGTGAACAATTCTTTACCCGTGCATATGATTTCGGTTTTTCAAAAGGCCCGGCTGAAACTTTTGCTAAATGGGATAAAGAAAAAATATTAAGCGATGTAGTTTGGGTGATACGCAAATTTCAACCCGATGTGATCGTATGCCGGTTTCCTACAACAGGCGAAGGTGGACATGGACATCATACTGCATCAGCGATTTTAGCTAATGATGCTTTTGCAGCAGCAGCCGATCCCAATCGTTTTCCTGAGCAATTAAAAAATGGTGTAAAGCCATGGCAGGCCAAAAGAATTTTATGGAACTCATTCAATTTTGGCGGAACTAATCTTACAAGTAATGATCAATTCAAATTTGATGTGGGTGGTTATAATCCATTGCTCGGTAAAAGTTATGGTGAAATAGCTGCCGAAAGCAGGAGTAATCATAAAAGCCAGGGATTTGGCGCTGCAGCCAACAGGGGAGAAGCACTGGAATTTTTCAGGACAACAGGCGGCCTGCCTCCAGTTAATGATTTATTTGATGATGTGGATGTAAGCTGGAAAAGAGTAAATGGTGGAGAGGCTATTGAAAAAATGGTAAACGATATTTCATCTTCTTTTGATTTTTTACATCCTGAAAAATCGGTGAAAGCCTTGGTGAATTTATATTCAGCTTTGAATGCAATGACGGATAGCTATTGGCGCAATAAAAAAATGGAAGAGATAAAAGTGTTGATAGAACAAAGCAGTGGTTTATTTGTTGATGCAACTACTGCTAACCAGTTTGCTGTACAAGGAGATTCGGTCAGGGTAAATTTCTTTCTTAATAATCGATTAGGTGCTGATGTAATGTTGAAAAGTATTTCGTTTGAAAAATTTGATTCATTAATGGCTAAGCCACTTGATAAGAATAAGAATTTCAGTTTTGCAAAAACTTTTCCTGTATCTAATAGCAAAGAACTTACAAGTCCATACTGGTTGAAAGAAACAATGAGTGAAGGTTATTTTAATGTAAGTAACCAAATGAAGATCGGTCAGGCCAATCCCGATGATGCGTATAAAGTTCGTTTCGGTTTATTGATCGATGGAAAAGAGTTTGTTTATGAAAAATCAGTAAAATATAAATTCACAGATCCTGTACGCGGCGAATTATATCAACCTGTATTTGTAATTCCAGCTATGACTGTACTCACTTCACCCGGTCTTGTTTTATTTAAAGACGAACAAAAAGAAGAAAAGGAAATAACTATCCAGGCCAATGCCAACAGGGCAATTAATAAAAAACTGAAGGTGGAATTAAATGCGGCAGATACAATACTTTTTCAAAATGACCTGGCTTCATACAACAAATACCAGACAAAATCATATTCATTTATAGTAAATAATTTTAAGCGGGTGCAAGAAGCAAAGGACTCAAAAGAATCCCGTCAAAGACTGGATTCAATGATAAAAGTTGCAAAGCTGAAAAATCCTGATTTAAAAACGGGGGATATTACTGACCGTTGGCCTCCGGATAAAAAGTCTACTTATTATGGTTTTGTACATGAAGGGGATTCCAGTGATTATTATCTTGGTATCCGTTCGATCAACTACGATCATATACCTTCTATAAAATATTTCTATCCAGATGCGATCAATGTGGTAAATCTTTCTTTAAAAACTTACGGCAAAAAAATTGGTTATATCCCCGGTGCGGGGGATAAAATTCCTGAAGCACTTGAACAGATGGGTTATGAAGTGAATATGCTAACAGAGAAAGAAATTTCAAAGAATAGCCTGGATAAGTTCGATGCGATCATAACGGGGATAAGAGCCTATAATACCAATGACTGGATAGCTAAGTATTATGATAAGTTGATGAGGTATGTAGAGCAAGGGGGTAATATGATCGTACAATACAATACAAGCAATTTCATTAGCAGTGTAAGTGCTAAGATCGGACCCTATCCTTTTACTATCAACCGTAACAGGGTAACCGATGAGAATGCACCTGTAACATTGATAAATAAAAATCATCCGGCATTTACATTCCCTAATCTTATAAATGAAGAGGACTTCAAAGGATGGAAACAGGAACGTAGTATCTATCATGCTACTGATACAAGCGGTAAATATGAAAAGCTCATTACAATGAATGATCCCGGTGAAAATCCTGATGATGGAAGTTTATTGGTAACAAAATATGGCAAAGGATTTTTTACTTATACAGGAATTGTATTTTTCAGGGAACTGCCTGCCGGTGTACCGGGTGCATACAGGCTGCTCGCAAACCTGATTGCACTCAATAGAAAAAAAGCGTTTTAGCCCCTCTAAATCTCCCCTGAAGGGGAGACTTGCAAAGAGGCTATTTATTTAAAGATATTATGGATAAAAAATCACAGGCAAAAAGGGCGGAGATGACCTTACTCTTTGCTGTAGTTTTAGGTCTGATACTCGGCACACTTATAAAAAGAGTAAGATTGGGTATTTTACTCGGCGTGATATTAGGCGGAGCGATTGTTTTTCTGGGCTGGTTACGAGCTCAAAAAAGAAATTAATGCAAGACGAAAACGATAAGATCCCTTTATTTAAGAGTTGGGGCCAATGGTATGTTTTTGTTATCGGCGTTCTTATCGTGCTTGTTATTCTATTTTATTTCTTCACAAAATATTTTGCATGAAGCAGCTCGATTGGATCGTATTGGTTGTAACGCTGCTGGTCATTATCGGCTATGGTTTATATAAAAGCCGTACATCACGTAATCTCGATGGTTATTTTCTTTCCAATCGCAGCCTTCCCTGGGGGTTGGTATTATTAAGCATAATGGGCACACAGGCAAGTGCCATTACATTTTTGGCAGCACCCGGGCAGGCTTATACAGATGGAATGCGGTTCGTTCAATATTATTTTGGCCTCCCGCTGGCGATGGTGGTCATTTGTATATTTTTCGTACCCATCTTCAGTCGTTTAAAAGTTTATACTGCATACGAGTATTTGGAAAACCGGTTTGATGGGAAAACACGAACATTATCATCACTTTTATTTTTATTGCAACGAGGCGTATCTACGGGCATAAGTGTATTTGCTCCTTCAATCATTCTTTCGTCTTTATTCGGATGGAATATTTATTGGACCAACTTGTTTATGGGAGGCTTGCTCATCATCTATACACTTAGCGGTGGGGCAAAGGCAGTTGCTTACACACAACAATTGCAGCTCATAATTATTTTTGCCGGAATGTTCCTTGCGGCCTATATGGTAGTCCATATGTTACCAAAAGGAGTAGGTTTTACGGATGCATTAGAAGTGAGTGGAAAAATGGGAAGGCTGAATGTGATAACAACTGGTTTTGAAAAAGGAAATGGATTTGATTGGGGGGACAAATACAATATATGGAGCGGCGTCATTGGAGGATTCTTTCTTGCCCTCGCTTATTTTGGCACTGACCAAAGCCAGGTAGGCAGATATTTAACAGCTAAATCTCTTACACAAAGCCGTATGGGATTATTGATGAATGGTCTTGTAAAAGTGCCGATGCAGTTTGCTATCCTGCTGATAGGTGCATTAGTATTTACATTTTACCAGTTTAATAGTGCGCCGTTATTTTTCAATGAACCTCAATTAAAAAAACTGGAAAACTCATCTTACAAAGACTCCTTAATTAAAGCACAGCAGGCTTATGATGATCTGGCTCTACAAAAAAAATCGACTGTTGTTTTATTTGCAAACACTGATTCCAGGCCTGAATCCGATAAACTGGTTGTTGACCTGAACCGGATGCAGCAGCAATCAGACAGCATTCGTAAAAAAGTAAAATCATGGATGAGCAGCAAGGAAGTTGGAGGCGATGATAATGATACCAATTATATTTTTCTGCGTTTTGTAGTTGATAATCTTCCGGTGGGAATGGTGGGCTTATTAATTGCAATAATCTTTCTTGCATCGTGGGGAAGTATTGCAGCAGCTATCAACTCGCTGGCTTCATGTACTATGGTGGATTTTCATAAGCGGTTTGCAAAGAATGGTTCAACAAATGAACAGGATTACCGGATGTCTAAATGGTACACACTGGCATGGGGTATATTCTGTATTGTGGTTGCCATGTATTCTTATAATGTAGGTAATAGTTTGATTGAAACAGTAAATGAACTCGGCTCAATATTTTATGGGCCGGTGCTCGGCGTATTTTTAGTTGCTTTCTTTTTAAAGGGAATAAAAAATGGTACGGCTGTTTTTTACGGAGCATTGATCACACAGTTTATGATCTTTGCGATTTATATTCCGGCTAAATTAAAACTGATCAGCCTCGGTTTTCTCTGGCTAAACCCGATCGGTGCTTTCGGAGTAATTATTTTCAGTTTGATACTGAATAAAATGTTGACAGATAAAAAAACAGTTGCTTAATTACTGAATGTGTAAGTGAAATCAATAGCCCCGGTTTTTTCTTTCAGCCGGTTAAACAAGACTTCTTTAGTTTTCAGACCTTGTTCATTAAAGCCATAACGGATAGTAACATACCCGGTTACTGCACCCGGAACTGTTGCGAGCTTTTGTATAAGCCTGTTCTTTTCATCATAAGTAAAAATAAAATCAGGAAGGATCCGGTCTGCTATCTTATTGTATCGGGCAATATCTGAAAGTCTGCCGAGTTCATCATAATAATAGTAATATAAAGGGTCATAGGATACTCTGTTTCTTACAAGGTGTTCATCGGCTACTTTCTTCTTTTCATCAAGGGCAAACTCATAACCAATGCTGTCTTTATTATTGATGATCTTCCACATTTTTTTGGGAGAACCGGTTTCGTCATACAACCAGACATGTTCTTCTACCTGGCTGAATTCATTTTCAGCATCAGAGGCTGTATTCATTACGGATACGATCCTGTTATTTGCATCATACTTGTAAATAGTTAGATCTTTTACACCACTGGCAGAATCTATCTGCATCAGTAACTGGCCATTATTACCAAAACGATAAACGGTGGTCTTTTTTCCGGCTTCATCAAGCCTGGAAATTTTTACAACCTTACCATCTTCCTTTACTTCATGTAACTCGTAAAACAAATTATTCTTCGTCCCGTACGCATCGGTTGCAGTGGCGGTTACGGTTGAAACCTTATTCACTACATAATCATTAAATCGTTTTGTGACGTCGGCTGTACTGATAATATCGTTATAATAAAACTGTGAAAAAGCGGATTGAAATAATAAAAGTATTGGAAGGAGAAGGAGATTTTTCATTGGACAAATTAAATTATAAGCACAAAAATATGGTATTTGATCGGAAGCCCGGGTACTCATAACGGTTCAGAAGCAATGATATTATTCCCATCAGTGGACAAAGCCATTGAATTGTGATTTTTGTAAGTATTTTTAAGAAAATTTTATTGTGAGTCACTCACCCCAGCGAAAGGAAAAGGATTGTTTGAACTGCGGCACCATTGTGCAGGGGCATTATTGCCAGCATTGCGGCCAGGAGAATATTGAGCCGAAGGAAACCTTCTGGCATATGGTCACCCATTTTTTTTACGACATTACCCATTTTGACGGAAGTTTTTTTGTGACGTTAAAAGATCTGCTTTTCAAACCCGGCTTTCTTACAAAGGAATATATGAAGGGTAGGAGAAAAACCTACTTGCACCCGGTTAGAATGTACGTTTTCACTTCTGCCGTTTTCTTCCTTGTCTTCTATTCTCTTTTTAGTGCAAAGGATATTGATGATACACTTTCTGATACACCGGGCTTCACTGATGCGATGTTGAAATCAAAAGAGGAAGCATTGGCCAACGCTAAAACAAAAGAGGATTCTGTTAAAGTAAATGAAGCATTTGCTTTAGTAGGACTAAATAATACACAGAAAACAAAAATAAAAGACACAATAAGAGTAAAAACGAAAGGATACGATGGAGAGGGAGTCAATTTTAGTTTTGGCAACGATGTCAACGACTATACTTCAGTGCAGCAGTATGATTCAATACAAAAGACCTTGCCGGAAGAAAAGAAAGATAACTGGTTTGAACGTATGCTTACAAGAAGGTCTGTTGCAATAAATGTCAAGTATAAAGGCGACCAGTCAAAGATCGGTTTGACTTTGTGGGATAAGTTCATGCATAGTTTCCCTTACCTGCTGTTTGTTTCACTGCCTTTGTATGCTTTATTTCTTAAATTACTTTATACCCGGAGAAAACGATTTTTTTATGCAGACCATGGTGTATTTCTCATCCATCTTTATGTGTTTACTTTTATTTTTCTGCTTCTTTATTTTTTCATTGATAAGATCAAGGATTTTACAGAATGGAGATGGTTGGGAATTATCCAGGGGATTTTGATGCTGACAGGGATGGTGTATACGATACGGGCCATGAAATTTTTTTATGAACAAGGCTGGGGAAAAACAATTCTGAAATTTATCATCTTTAATATACTTTGCCTGGTAGCCGTACTAATTCTTTTCCTGGGCTTTTTACTGTTGTCATTTTACCAGGTATAAAAAATTTATATGCCACAAATAAGCGATGCATTTCTCCGGTTAGTAAAAATCATGGATGAACTCAGGGAACAATGCCCCTGGGATAAAAAACAAACGATACAATCCCTCCGGCATTTAACGATCGAGGAAACTTATGAACTGGCTGACGCTATCACCGAAAATGACTGGAAAGGTATTAAGGAGGAATTAGGCGACATGCTATTACATATTGTATTCTATGCAAAGATCGGGAAGGAGGAAAAACAGTTTGAACTGGATGAAGTGATCAATGGCATCTGTGACAAACTCATTTCCCGGCATCCGCATATTTATGGCGATGTTAAAGTAGAGAACGAGGCTGACGTTAAAAGAAACTGGGAAAAGCTAAAGCTAAAGGAAGGTAAAAAATCGGTGTTAGGCGGTGTACCCAAATCGTTGCCCGCAATGGTAAAAGCCATGCGGCTGCAGGAAAAAGCAAAACAAGTGGGTTTTGAATGGGAGAATAAAGACCAGGTTTGGGATAAGGTAGAGGAGGAGATCGGTGAATTAAAGAATGCAATGAACACGGGTGAACAGGAACAAATTGAAGATGAGTTTGGGGATGTAATATTTTCCCTCATAAATTATGCACGGTTTTTGCAATTAGACGCCGAAAATGCACTGGAACGGACCAATAAAAAATTTATCAGCAGGTTTACACAGATGGAAGAAGAAGCCATGAAGCAGAATAAAAATTTACATGATATGACGCTGGAGGAAATGGATGCCATCTGGAATGCCATGAAGCTACAAAAGCCATCGTGAAGAATACCTTTTTAAATAAACTCTATTCAGTTAACGGGTTGCTGTTAACAGCTTTTCTATTCTTTTCCCTTTCTTTTATTTTCAATAAGATATATACTGAAAAAACTTCACTCAGCCGGGAGACAAGTTTGTTACAGGATTATGTGGACAAGTACCGAAACAAGTTTGATGATTTTGTAAAAGATACACAACTTGTAAGAGGATTGCTGACGTATGATGTAAGCAAAAAAGAAATTGAAAAGCTGTCCGATGATAAATTGGGTATCTACCTTTTTTATGAAGACGAATATGGGAACTACGAATCAAAATTCTGGAATAACCAGCTGGCATTTCCAAAACTCATAGATCTTTCAAAGACGGAAGATGAGAGTTTTTATTTTTTACTCAATGGCTATTACATTCAGATAAAAAAGCAGGTTCACTTACCGGGATTTAGAGGAAAGGTTTTTGCGTATTCATTGATCGCAATTGCTTCAAAATACTTTATTGAAAACGATTATTTACCCGCCAAATTTTATTATAGCTCAGGAGCCTCAAAAAGAGTTGTTATTGCCGAAACACAAACCGAACATCCGGTTAAGTCTGCTTCAGGGAATCCTCTTTTTTACATTGCGCAGAAAGCATTCAATGCTATCCCGTATACCAGTTGGTTTACTGTTGCTTTAAGGATATTGGGTTTGTTTTTCCTGTTATTATTTTTTCATTTTTTAGCTGAGCGGATATCAAACAACAAAGGGATATGGGCAGGCATTGCTGTTTTAGCAACGGCGTTTATTATCATCAGGCTGGTAATGTACATGGCGCCGGGTATTTATCATCTCAGGCAATTTGAATTATTCGATCCTGCAATTTATAGCTCTACTGAATTGCAAAAATCACTGGGAGATCTATTACTAAATGCATTGTTGTTTTGCTGGGTTATAGTTTTTGTATGGAGCAAAACCAGGACTGTTGAAAATCTTGTTTATTTTAAATCGGAATTAGCCAGGAATATTACCGGTATAGCAGCCTTATTATTATTAATATTTTCTACTTTTTTTATTTCCTCCATTATAAGGAGCATGGTTGCTGATTCAAGGATATCCTTTGATGTTACTAATTTTTTCAGTCTTGATATTTATTCTGCGATCGGTTTTGTTGTACTGGCAAGTTTATCGCTGGGATACTATTATCTCACACAGATCCTTTTTCGTATCCTTTTCCATTTATTTCGTAACCAACAGACGCTTATCATTTATTTTGCTATTGCGATCGCCGGTTTAGTTTATCTCTCCGTCAATTTTGGCAGCCCCTCTGTGCTTTTTTACCTGCCGGTACTAGGCTGGTTGCTCGCTTATACATGGATCGTACAAAAACAGGGTTTATTACTTTCCCGTTTCAGGATAAATATTGCAGGTATCATGTTCTGGATCTTTGTTTTCTCTTTATCCGTATCACTTATAATGCTGAGTGAGAATAGCAAAGTAGAATGGGAAAGAAGAAAATCGTATGCTGAAAAGATCGCATTACAGGCCGACCCATCCAGTGAAAGACTGATGCGGATCTCATTGCAATATCTTGATGATGATTTTTTGACAAATAATTTTCAACGTTTTGCGGATGAGGAAAAAGGGAAAAAAATAAGAGATAGTATATTAAATGAGAACTACAAGGGCTATCTCAACCGGTTCGACACCCGTTTGTATGTATTTGATGCAAAAGAAAAACCTGTTTATAATGCTGATGCAACAGATTATGAATCGCTGGATTTTATTTATACGCAGCAAGCGGTTGCCACCACTACCCTCCATTTAAAATATTTTGAAACATCCTTCGACAAGTTTAAATATATAACCAAAAAGACAATACAGGATTCAGACGGCCAGTTAGCGGGGTATTTGTTTATCATTTCAGATCCCAAAAAATTCAGCAGCGATGCTTTATTTCCTGAACTGTTTAAGGAAAATAAAAAATATGATCCGCTGAGTTCACCTATCTATGCTTCTGCTATTTACAGTAACGGCCGGTTGATATCACCCTCCAGCAAGTACCAGTTCCCTATTTCAATTACAGAAGAGCAAACCCCCAAAACTGAGTTCAGTAAAAAAACAAATGGGGATTATGAGGAATTGTGGCATCGTTCTGTAAATAATAAAGTGGTGATAATGGCCCGTAAAAAGGAATCATGGATAGAAGCTATTTCTTTATTCTCATATATGTTTTGTGCCTTCCTGTTTTTAGTATTGCTAGTGCAGGCCATTTCATTTATTGTAAAAACAGGATTAAGATGGGGAAAGATAAAACAACAGTTCCAGTTCAATATACGTTCACAGATACATAGTACGGTCATATTTGTGAGCCTGCTTTCTTTTGTGATCATTGGTTTTGCAACTATTTCATTTTTTAAAGAAAGATACCTGCGCAATAACAGCGATAAACTTAGCCGCACCATGCGAATCATGGTAAATGAAATGCAAAAGAAACAAGCTGACCAGAGTGTGTTTGATGATGTGATCAAAGTTCATGATTCCGTTTCATTAAATAAGTTGCAGGATCTTGTGAATGAGGTTGCGGATATACACGACATAGAAGTGAATGTGTATAACCTTGATGGAAATCTCCAGGTATCATCTGAAGCAAGTGTGTATTCAAAAGGTGTGTTAAGCAAAAAAATGAATCCGCTTGCTTATTATCAATTAGGTAAAATGCGGTTGGTACATTATGTACAGGAGGAAAAAATAGGCAATTTGACCTACCTGAGTATTTATGCGCCGGTACGGGATGAAGATGGGAAAGTGTATGCTTACCTTAATATTCCGTATTTCGCATTGGAGCCGGAACTGGAACAGGATATCTCTAATTTTTTAGTTACGATCATCAACCTCAATGCATTTATCTTTTTAATTGCAGGTGTAATTGCATTATTCATTACCAATCGCATCACGGGTTCATTTGCGCTTATCAGCGATAAGATAAAAGAAGTAAGTTTGGGTGGTAAGAATGAAGAAATACCCTGGAACCGTAATGATGAGATTGGCGAGCTGGTGAAAGAATATAATAAGATGGTGGGTAAACTCGACGAAAGTGCAACAGCATTGGCAAAAAGCGAAAGGGAAGGAGCCTGGCGGGAAATGGCAAGACAGGTGGCGCATGAAATTAAAAATCCGCTAACACCGATGAAGCTCAGCATTCAGTACCTGCAGAAAGCTATTGACAGCAACCAACCAAATGTAAAAGAGCTTTCGACAAATGTGGCTAAAACACTGGTTGAACAGATCGATCATCTTTCAAAGATCGCATTTGACTTTTCCCAATTTGCCAACATTGGCAATACTAATGAGGAAAATTTTGACCTGCATGAAGTACTTAATTCATTGAAAGATCTGTATCAATCGAATCCACAGGTAACTTTTAATTGGAATTCATTGGAAGAAAAAGTAATTGTATATGCTGACCGTACGCAAATGAACCGCTTGTTTACTAACCTGCTTGCAAACGCAGTAGAAGCCTGCGAGGGAAGATCAGAATGTAAAATAAATGTAGATGAAATGAGACATTACGGGATGGTAAGGATCAGCATTTCAGATAATGGTGATGGGATACCGCAAGAAATGCAATCAAAAATATTTGTTCCCAACTTTACTACTAAAACATCAGGCACAGGGCTGGGGCTTGCTATGTGTAAAGGAATAGCCGAGCAGGCCAAAGGAAAGATCTGGTTTGATACAGAAGTAGGGAAGGGAACGACCTTTCATGTTGAGTTGCCCATTGTCGACTAGATCTTTTTCTTCTTCTTTCTCTCAGCAAGAAAATTTTCAAACTGCTTTAAAGTAAAACTGCTTAGGTTCTGCTCTTTCGTCAACCCTGCTTTTTGTGCAGCCAGTACGCCATAGCGTATATCATCATAGCCATCCAGTGCATGAGCATCCGGGTCAATAGAGATCAATACTCCTTTTTCAATTGCATAATCAATATGCTTCCAGTCAATATCTAATCTTCTTGGGTGGGCATTCAGTTCCACCACCACATGATTAGCTAAACAGAGGTCAATGATCTTTTTGTGATCAACAGGGTAGCCGTTACGGCTTAGCAATAATCTTCCTGTCATATGCCCGAGAATAGTTGTGTAAGGATTTTCAATTGCTCTCGTCAGCCGCATCATCGCTTTTTCTTCATTCATCTTAAGATTGCTGTGAACAGAAGCTATCACCAGGTCAAAAGTAGAAAGTATATTATTGGTATAATCCATTGAACCATCCCCGAGAATATCACACTCAATGCTTTTAAAAATTTTAAATGGCTTATACTGTTCATTCAATTGATCGATCTGCCGATGTTGTTCTCTTATTCTTTCTTCTGTCAAACCATTTGCATAGGCTGCTGCTTTTGAGTGATCGGATATAACGAGGTATTCCATTCCCCGTTTGATACATTCTTCAGCCATTTCTTCCAGCGTATTTGTTCCATCACTCCACTTACTATGGCTGTGAATAATTGATCTTACATCTTCCGGTTGGATCAGCTTCGGTAACTTATTTGTTTTTGCTTTTTCAATCACAGATGCTGTTTCCCGCATAAAGGCCGGAATCACGGGAATTTTAGCTTGTGTAAAAACAGCATCATCACCGGTTTCTTTTCCGGTGAATTTTATTACAGGGAAAGATCTTTTAAAACTAACAAGGAACTCTTCTGATGCAGAAGTATTAAATAAACGTTCATCCATTTTGCCTTTACCGGTATGCAGGCGCAGCTTTAATCCATTCTTTAGTTTGTATAAAATGATATCTTCTTTCTCTTCCAGTAGTTCCGGTGGTTGTGCTGACTGAAATTTTGGTTTGATCTCATCATTATTATGAAGGACTACAAAATCCATTTCTTCAATTGTCAGGGACTGTCTTCTATATGCCCCGGTTACATGAACAGTTTCGGGAGAAAATAATTTTTGCAGGTATCCATTTATCTGGGGAAATAATACTTCCGCCTCAGCATATAAGAAATGTCCCTGCTGGCTTTGATAAAATTCAATTGCTTCCTGTACGTTCTGTTGTGTCTTACCGCCAAAACCTTTGTATAATGTTAAACGATTTTCATTGCATGCATACAACAATTCACCGATCGATTCAATGCCCATCTCTTTCCAGATGGTTTGAATTTTTTTTGGACCAATTCCTTTTATGTTCAGCATTTCAATAACACCCGGCGGAGTTTTCAAGATCATTTCGTTCAACACACTCAATTCTCCTGTTTCGAGCATTTCAGCAATTTTTTTTGCTGTACTATCTCCAATTCCTTTTATCGCTGAAATTTTTTCACGGGGCGTATCCGCCAGTTGCATCGGTAGTTTTTCAATATTAAATGCGGCGGCGCCATATATCCTGGCCTTAAAAGAATTATCCCCGTGAATATCCATCAGTTTGGAAAGGAGGGAGAACTTGTCTGCTATTGCATAATTATCCATTGGGGAAAGTTAGGATAAAAATAAAAATGAAAAGTGCAGATTTTGGTTTGCCGATATTAAATTCACGAAAGCTTATTGTCTGTCACGGCAGATTTTAACTTCACTCGAACGTATTGTTGTAAAAGGTTTGGATATACATTATAAAGCAGGTTGGATATGATCAAAGTTAATACCCAATAGAAATGACCCTGGATTCCTGCATATATTGTCATAATTGTAAAAAATACGAACAGTGAAAAATGGAACTTCTCAAAGAAATAAGTCTGATAGTATTGCTTCTTGATAGAGTTCTTTGACTTGGAAACCACTTTAAAATTGGGATACTTCTTTTTTAAGAATTTATTGAGGATACTTCCGTTTTGGGCGAAAATATTTATATACCTGACACCAATTTTTTTGTAAAAATGAGAGCTTCTACTAAGTTGAATCCTGTCAAAGAACGAATTTGGAAGAAAGATTGGAATAAGGCTAAGTCCTAACAGAATGTATGTAGTTTTTGGGGTCATGAAAGTATAGCAGAATATTGTTATTGGTATTAGAAACAAAGCTGTCCAGAACAGATTTGGGATCATATTATAGATCGCTGCGATTCTGCTTATCTTTTGAAATTCTATTTGTTCCGGAGAGGTCAACACAAAGTTCAATTTGGTGCAAAATTATGCCTAACACATTGCAGCTAACGTCCAGGGCTTTCTGTTGTGCTGATATTCTGTGTTTCTTCAGCCCGAACTGTTGCTGAGTAAAGATATAATGCTGAGGTTATATTCCAAAACAATGCAATGTTAACAGATGCCCTTTCTTGAGTATGACTATTCTCCTTTATTTACGACTTCTTTAGATGTTACTTTATTATAAACAAATAGAAAAGCTACACATACTATCCAGAGAATTGAAAATGCAATTAAACCTTTCAGATTAGATTGAACATCCTCTGGGTCATAACGACCGTGCATTCTTACATGGGATAACTTATTGGAATACGCTTGTGCATACTCAATGGCTATCCCAAACAAGTATAGGCTACCAAATATGAATATGTGTCCAGCGATTTTTTTGGTCGTAAATAATATATTTAAAAATGCTGCTGCCAAAAAATAAAATAAGGAATGTAATTCTTTGTCAAACTGCCTAAAGCTTGATGGTAGTTTTATCATAAATCCAATAATAGATGCTGCAAAGCATGCACTAACCAAAAGTATTTTAGCCCATTTATTTTTTAATAATTTCATTAGTTGATGTCTTCGCGTTGGATCGATGAGAAATTGGTATCCTTTTTTCATTTCTCAAATAAAACCTTTCCACTATCAAGGTCGTAATATGCTCCGATAATTGTTATCTCGTTCTTGTCAACAAGGGGTTTTAAAACAGGAGTAGACGATCTTAAAAAATTAACCCCATGTGCAATATTGGCTTTAACTAAAATGTCAATATTCGATCTTAGGCTATCCGGAACATTTTTTTCCTCTTCTTCGGAAGCTATATAGTTTACTAAATTTTGAATATGGTCACCGTTATGCTCTTCGTTTCCAGACGATGCATATGCCTGGATAGCGCCACAGTTTTCATGACCCAATACAACTATTAATTTGCAATGAAGATGCTCAATTGCATACTCAATACTACCTAATTCATAGTCTCCAATTATGTTCCCTGCTGTTCGTATTGAAAAAACATCACCAAATCCCTGGTCAAATACTAATTCCGGCGGTACCCGTGAATCAGAGCAACTAACAATAACGACAAAAGGGGTTTGCCCTTTTTTTAACTCCCTGATCCTATCTAATGTTTCATGAGGATGTATTGGATGGCCAGTTACAAACTTTTCATTTCCCGCTTTCAGTTTGTCAAGTGGTGCCTGTTCATTCCCCTGAATTTCTTCCCGCTTTTGCGTACAAGAAAAAAATAAGTTTAGGAATAATATTATTGCTGAAAATTTCATTTTGTCATCAGTAATACTTGTAAGTTACGCAATGTTCGTCAGGTAGCCTATAACGGTCGGGCTTTCTGCAGCCAACATAGCACAAAATCCCTTGTTACCTGCTGTACTTCTATTTGTCTTTTGGTTTGTAAAAATTCTTTAACCAATAAAGATATCCAGCAACAGAAAGTGTCCAAATAAGTAGTACGTCAGTAGTAAAGTTCATAGGAAGCCAGCCCCAATTATTTGTGTGGCTTCCGCTAACTCTGAACTGCTCATAGAATTTATAGGGAAATCCAACAGTAAAATTATGTTGTCCCTCTTTTGTCACCAGATAAGAAGCCAAACACAATACGCCGAAAATAAATAATGAAACTACAGTTGGAGTTAGCAGTATTCTGATTATTAAATATGATGTCTTGCGTTTTTTTTCCATAGTATCTGTCAAAATGCAAGTGTTGTCCCGAAAATTTTGTCATAAAAGAATGCCGCAACTATAAATGTAAGAGGTGACCCAATTATTGTCCAGATGATGGTTAGCACTTTGTTGTCCTTAATGAATTGTCGCTTACGAAACCATATGACTGTCAAAATTATTAATGTTGCTAATGCAATAACAAAACTGTGAATAAGAAGCCCGTAGTTGTCGTCATACTGTAAGAACTGTGCTTTATAAAAAGTAGTCCAGCAATAAACTGTTTGGGCAGTCAGCAAAAGAGGTAATATGATTTTGTGAAGTGTCAATAATATAGCAGCTAACGTTCAGGGCTTTCCACTGTGCTGATATTCCGTGATTCGTCAGCCCGAACCGAAGCTGAGTAAAGTTAATGCAGTTGATGTTATGTTCTGAAGCAAGCATAGCAGAAACCCATATTGGTGGCAGTTTTTATTTCTTTTCGTCTGTATGAAGCCATACCACTTTCTGCTCTGATTCATGAGCTTTCCCAATAATGTCACTATACAACTCAGGTCGTCTTGCTTTTATATATCTATGTCCACCAGCTTGAATAAGTTTTTCAGGAGTAATTGTTGCTGTTACAAAACTGTCGTCAAATGTCCGGCACTCTGCAAGTATGTCTCCAAAAGGATCAATGATCATAGAGCAACCATTTTTTAATTGATCATCATCCATCCCTATTGGATTTGAAAAAATAACATAAACGGCATTGTCGTAGGCTCTTGAGGGTAGCCACTTCATCAACCAATCTCGTCCTTTCATGCCGTCAAATTCCAATCGTAATGAAGTAGGATCAGCTTCACGATTTGTCCAAAGTTTAGGATTTACAAAACCTGCCCCGGGTCGGGTTGAAGGCGTGCACATCGTTACGTGAGGCATAAAAATAATATCCGCTCCCAACAGAGTTGTTGCTCTTACATTTTCAATAATGTTGTTGTCATAACAAATTAAAATTCCACATTTCCATCCATCAAGTTCAAAAACACAATAATTATTTCCTGGTGTCAGGTATGGATTTATGAAAGGATGTAGTTTTCTATATTTTGCAACTAATCCATTTTTATCTACGCAAACGTAGGCTTTGAATAAATTATCATTTTCGTCTTTTTCAAAAAGCCCTGCTAATATTGCAATATTATATTTTCCTGCTATTCCTATTAACTTTAAAACACTTTCTCCATGAGGAATAAATTCTGCCAGATCAAGCATTTGTTCTTTTGAAAGATTCCTGGCAAAAGTATAACCAGTAATAGAACATTCATGAAAAGCAATTATGTTTGAACCCTCGCTTGATGCTTTTTGAGAAAGTCTTTCAATAACAGAGAGGTTATAGGGTTTGTCACCACTTCTGTTTTCAAACTGAGCTGTCGATATTTTTATTTTGTTCATTTGAGCGTCTCTAAAATTACTGATGATTAAGTTAAGAACAAAAGCTCAATAGAATTCGGTCAGCCGAATCGCTGCTGATAAAGAACAAAAAGATGAGGCTGTATTTGTCAGCCACCATAGCAGCAAACCCAATCCTATGTTTACAATTCAATAAATTTAGTTACAGATATAAGAACGGATTCAGAAAGAACAAAGAGCGGAATAAGACCGTAAAACCGCATTGGCTAAAAGCCATTACAACATGATAGTCCCCGCTCTTTTTCTTACCCGATGCTGAACAGTTCAACAAGCTTCACTGAAAGCCTGCATTAGGATAGATAGCACAGTGT
>VBAR01000007.1 GCA_005882315.1 Bacteroidota bacterium | reverse complement strand
CCGGGCGCCTTTGCCCCAAGTAATACCGAATTATTGTATCTTAAAAAAGATCTCGTTCCTCTACAGAAAAAATTCAAACAAATAACTTGCAAAGTTCATTTTGTTCACGGTTCAAATGATACTTGGGGTCCGATAAAAAACATCTCATATGGTACCAGAATGCTGATTAACGCCAGGAACATTACAGCAGACACTATAGTTGGTGCAGATCATCAAATTCCCTGGAAGAACAAAAAAGAATTTACTAAGATTCTTCTTGAGTTATATTGAACAGCATTTTTACTTCGTATACATGTCTGGCCATACCCCCATACAAACTAAATAATCTACAGCCAACCCGGCATAAACCTTTTTGAAAACAAATTATCTTTAGCGGCTCAATTGCGACAATGCAAATTTGGTGGCAACTTTAGCGACCCCCTAAAATGATTATGACCAAATTATTTACAATTACATTTTTATGTTTGACATTTCAATCTTGCACAGCACAAAAGGCGATTGAGAAATTTGAGACAGATGACAATGGATTAACGGTTGAGAAATTTGATGCTACAAATATTGATGAGAATAGGTATAACCAAAATAATAGTGTCTATAGAGTAGGAAGAAAATTCACATTTAGCTATGTTTATTCAGATACGGCAGGAGTGAAATTTTTAATGACAAGGGGCAACCTGGATAAACAAAATATGTATGATTGGATATTTGAAAAAATGGATAAAAAAGACACAAACTCTGTTTTTCAAATAATATTGTCTGTAAATTCAGGACTAAGTCCGTTTATTCAAGAAATACCAGATTACAATCAGACAGTCATCAGCTATGGCTTTAAATTATTAAGCAGAGATTCTTTGAACTTTAATGAAATGACAGGTCTGATTGAAAATGAAAAAAATATTTGGATGCACCTTCCAAGAACAGATTTTTTTAAAATACTGGAAATAAATCCTTTTCCATATATAAAAGAACCTTTAATAATTGGAACCAGGTGGGCCTGGAGATTAAAATTCGGTAGTCAGTGGGCAGACAAAAGATGGTTAATATGGCAAGGATCAAATGAAAACATTTACAATTATGAAATTACTGATAAAGTAATGTTGCAATCTAAACTTGGAAACATTGAATGTTTTGTAATTTCCAGCAATGCTAAAAGCAAATTAGGAGAAACAAAACTAACATCATATTTCAACTATCAATTTGGGTTTGTAAAACTTGACTATACAAATATCGACGGCTCAAAAACAATAATTGAGCTTGAAAAGATGGAGTAAGAAAACTTGCCTGTTTCGTAGCGACCCGACGTAAATCTTTTTTGAAAACCAATTATCTTTAGTGGATTAATTGTTACAAGATAAATATTGGCGGTCATTGTAAAAGACATTAACCAAACCATAGACAACAATAAACAATACAACTATATGAGAAAAATAATTTCATTTATGCACATATCGCTTGACGGCTTTGTAGCAGGACTGAACGGAGAATTGGATTGGGTTAAAGTTGATGAAGAAATTTTTACTCATGTCGGAAAGCGGATAAGCGAAGGCGACACTGCATTATATGGACGGGTAACTTACCAGCTAATGGAAAGTTACTGGCCTACCGCAGCAGACAAGCCGACAGCAACCAAACACGACATTGAACATTCAAAGTGGTATAGCAAAGTTCACAAAGTTGTTTTATCAAAAACATTGAAAGATTCAGGTTTAGGATACACAACAATTATCAGCAACAACCTTACGGACAGAATAAATGAAATAAAACAACAGGCAGGTCCGGACATCTTGCTTTTTGGTAGCCCTACAGCAACACATTCATTGATGAAACTGAACTTAATTGACGGCTACTGGCTATTTGTTAATCCAATTATTCTTGGACAAGGCATTCCATTGTTTGCAGGCATCAATCCCGATAACTACCAGGATAAAATAAAACTAAAACTATTGACTACCCGGCAATTTACTTGCGGTGTAACTGAACTGAATTACACAATGGACAGACAATAACAATAGTACGTCTTGCAATTCTTATTTCTTTGCCGCCATTTTATCCAATGGCTTCAAAATTTTTTTTGCTTTGGGTCCCGGTTGAAATTGCTTGGCAAGTGTTGCTCTTACAATTCCCACTCGTCCTATATATCCGTCAGCAGAAGATACTCCCCGTATGGACATCCGGTTACTTACCCATGACATATTTATATTCCATGACCGGCTATTATATCCCGTGGCAATACGATATAAAAAATTAGGTGTAACGCTGAAGCAGTCTTCACTGCCGGATCCGTTTGTTTCCCCAACCCACCCGAGATTGAGATTTGCATTGAGCGAACCGGTTATAAAAAAGTGTTGCCGCAAAACAAGTGTATAAGCATAACCTGCACCCGGGCCTATTTTAAAAAATTGGACCTTATGAATGCCCTGTTGTTTATATAACATAGCCATAGCAGCGGGTACCAAAGCGCTGTCTGCATCTACAATGCCGTAATATATTTCGCCACCCAACAAAAAGGAACCGGCTGATCTCTTTTGCCATTCATTTTGCACCATCGCAGCCCTGTAAGAGAATTTCCTTTCATTCAAAATTCGATAAGCGGCAAGACCAAATAAGTTGAACTTTATATCCGGTCGGAAATAATATAAATTGGGATCAGGCGATCCCAGTCCCTTAGGATTTAGATGGTAACCTTTATAAAATTGTGCATAGAAATCAAAACTCCATTTACGTCCATACATGTGTCCCTGGTTTTCCCAATACTTAGTTTTGCCTTTTTGTTCTTCATCGCCATTCAAAAATCCAAAACCATAGGCAAGGTTCAATGTAAAAGAACGATAGGTAGCTCCGATACCCATATTTAAAGTTGTATTAGGCACGTAGCGAAGTCGAGGAGTTGTTTTGTTATTTCTATTTATCTCTAACGCAGTGTATTTCTGACCAAAATAAAATCTGCCGGTAATTGTTTTACCCATGAAGGATTCGTAATAAGTTGTATCATAGTCTGTTTCTGCAGTAGGTTGCTGGGCCGGTGCATGCATGACAAATAATAACAAAGTAATTATCCATAAAATCCCGCAACAATATGTAGTCACTTAGAAAAATATAATGAATGAATAAAACTGCCGGTAAATTGTAATTCAATTTAACGAATATTTTCATGTGACTGATTTTCGTTTTCGTCCTCCTCTCCCTTTCCGTCTGCCCGGGGGTCTTGCCCCGCAGCCAGTGTAACATATATGAATGAAAATGGATTAACTTTTGTATAAGAATTTGTGATAAAATAATTAGAAAATGGAATTCAACCCAAGCAACAACGTTATTAAACTTTGTATTCAAGCCATGGGCATGGAAGAGAAAGGTAATCCTGAAGAAGCTAGCAGGTTATTTCTCCAGGCGTGGAATGAAGCGACAAACGACTTTGAAAAATTTATTGCTGCTTATTATATGGCACGGCACCAGGAAAATGTTTCCGACAAATTAAAATGGCTCGAAACAGCTTTGCAGTTTGCATTAAAAGTAAATAACGACAGTGTTATAGGAGCTTTTCCTTCTCTATATTCAAACATTGCCAAATGCTACGAGGAATTAAACGACGCTGGCAACGCAAAAAAGAATTATGAATTAGCAAATTCATTCAAGAACAATACCTCTGACAAGGGACCTTTTTATCACGGTACAAGAGCAGATATGAAGGTTGGCGATATGCTGAAAGCAGGGTTTGGTTCTAATTACAAGGATGATCTTAAAATGAATCATATTTATTTTACAGCACTTGCTAATGGCGCAGGTCTTGCTGCGGCATTAGCGAAAGGTGATGGGCCGGAGAGAGTTTATATCGTTGAACCAACAGGTGATTTTGAAAATGACCCCAACGTTACAGACAAAAAATTTCCGGGCAATCCGACACGTTCATATCGCACCGATGCACCATTAAAGATCGTTGGTGAAGCAACTGATTGGGTGAGACAAACACCTGGCGAACTTAAAAAATGGCGTGAAAAGTTGGCCAATGCAAAAGGAGATATAATTAATTAATTTTTCAGCCCTGGTTCGTGCCTGCCGGCAGGCAGGTCCTTAAGAAAATAAGAGGCCACGATGTCGCCCCAGGGGGTCGGAACAGTTTAGCTCATAAAAATTATTATCTTACTGTATCAAACTCACCGAACATAAGAAAAAACATAACTTTTCTTCACTGCAAACAAAAACGGAAATGAACTCAGATTTTATAGCACAATTAAAAGAAGTAATAGCCTTACTGAATAAAATAGAGCGAACATACGCATCCGAACGTTCGAAAACCATTGGTCAGTTGCAGAATAAAATATGGGACGAACCTCAACTTCAAAATGAAGAACTTTATTTTCTGCAGGAACTTGCAGGTGATTTAAATTTTTATGAGCCAATTGAAAGAGACCGTGATGTGGCTTTAGGCTATTATGATGATAGCAGGCTGTCGGAACTGACAGAAGCTGCACTTAAAAAAACAGAGTCCTTTCTCGCTGCCTGAAATATGCAATTATGCTTGTGTTGTGTTCTATGTCTTTCTTCCATAGTTCTTCGCAGCAAAACCAGAATAATAAAGCCACTTTTGCCGGGCATCTTAAAATCAGAATCATTAACTTTCTGTTGAAGAATTACTAAGCGAAGAAAGCTAGCACCATTTGCGAGACACTTCATTTATTCAACTTCAATTTTATGAGCGAAAACAAATCACTTACCCGGCTTGAAGCTTTTAGCGATGGTGTATTTGCTATTGCCATTACTCTTTTGATTCTGGAAATAAAGGTTCCTCCTTTTCATTCAATTCATTCAGCAAAAGATCTGGTGAATGCTCTTGCTGATTTATGGCCATCTTACTTTGCACTTATTTATTCTTTTGGTGGCATTTTGATCCAGTGGGTCTTTCATCATAACATACTCAATCAACTGGGTAAAACTTCCCGGCCATTTTTATATGCCAATGGTTTTTTATTACTCACAATTGTATTTTTTCCATTTCCAACAGCATTGCTGGCAGAGTACATCAATACTGAATATGCCATGCCGGCTATTGTGTTCTATGGAATATCCAGTATAATTAATTCCTGGAGCTGGTTTTTATTTTATCGTTCACTTGACAAGCCAAAGATGTTAAGAACTAATAGCTTTTCCGATGAGCTATATAATAAAATAAAAAGGAGCAATTACTTTGCAATAGTTATTTACACATCAACCACTTTGTTGGCAATTTGGGTTCCCTATGTTGCTCTGATAATAAATGTTGCATTATGGTTGCTTTGGCTAAGTTTATCATTGATTGAAAAAGAATAAAATATCTCATCCATAGTCCTTCGCAACAATAAAAATAAAAGCCACTTCCTTGCGGAAGCGGCTTCAATATTTCTTTCAACATTTATTCACTTAGTTTGACTTAACCAACTTCAATATTTGTTTTTGTCCCCCTTGTATGATCTCAACAAGATAGATCCCGGAATGATAAGAATTTCCAAGCCTTACTGATTGATTAGATGGCAGCGAAGATTTTGTTTCTATAACTCTGCCCATGTTATCATATACAGTTAGTCGTATGTTGTTGCCTGCTTTGCCACGTATTTGAATGTCAAAGTAGTTAGGTGAAGGGTTGCCTAGTACTGTTATTGCTGCAAGATCTGTTTCCCGTACATCCCTGGATCGTGCAGTGATCGAATTAGGTTCACAACTGCCTAACATATCACCATGCGAAAGGTGATCCGCTACAGCCGGCCTTCCAATCGTCAGGGTATTTCCATTATGACAAACATCGATCTTGTCGCCATTTTTGCCGCCTGATATATTTAGCACATTTACAGTTTTTGTGGCCGAACCTGGGCAACCGTTTTGATCTTTCACAGCAAGTGAATAGGTTGTTGTAGTTGTTGGACTCACGGTCACAGATGAAGTAGTAGCACCATTAGACCAGGTATAACTATAAGGTCCCATACCACCACTAACATTTGACTGGAGCATTAAGGATGATGCCGGAGCATAAGCAGGAAATACTGTATTAGCCAAGACACCTCCTCCTAATGCGAATGCATCAGGGATAGAAACATTTATAGTAGGACAGAGATTGAGAAAACCTCTGATCTCACCGCTTGGAAACGTTGTTGAATGAATATTGAGATAAGCCTTGCCTGCACCAATCGCTGCTCTCAGTGCAGCAAAAGCTGAAGCAGTTGTGCCACCATTGTTTGTAACGTATGAAGGATTGTAGCTGGTGCTCAAAAGCATATTGAAACTGTGGTCATAAGTTCCGAAAGTTACCCCGGATGGAAAGCCGGTAAAAGTTGGAGTCGTGGTTGCCACTCCTGCGGTTCCTGTCCCGGCAACTGCTGTTGCTGCATGGATGTGGGATGCTGTCACTCCGGCCACTAGTCCTGAGAAGGTGCTCTGAACCCTCATGGTATTCGCAACCGCATCAATTGTTATAAGTCCCGTCCCGGTTCCGGGAGAGTTGTTAGCAGGTACTTCAGCTGGCCCCGACAGGCTTACCCAATAAAGCTGTCCGTTGGAAACATAAGATGCTCCAAAAGATACTATGAAAAGCAAAAGAGTTTTTTTTATTGCCCGGAGCAAAAGGTCTGAATAGAAATGTTTCATAACTGTATTATTTAGATTGATTAAAAACGAGTTCCTGGAAATAAATAGAATAGGGAGACAGCTCTCTCAATTGAAAAGAATTATGGGCTAGATGGCAAGGCACCTGATATTTCATTATTCGTGATATAAAACTATATTCAAGGCAGGACTAAAACGATTGAAGATGGGATACTGGATAAGATGTGAAGACATTCACAGAAACGGAACAGATGTGGAAGTGGTTGCCTTTCAATAATCATTTTCATCACTGACAACCCTCATTGTTTTTAACTGGCTCCGTAGTTAACCTTACAATAGTCACCAAAGAATAAAACTATGCGCCGGAAATATTTACTTTATTGTGGTATCGCCGCTTCATTGCTTTACATCGCCATGAACATCTTTTTTCCTTTTTTGGATAAAGAATATAACTGGGTTACCCAAACGGTTAGTGAGTTATCTGCTGTTGATGCACCGACAAGACCCTCCTGGTTTGTGTTAGGAATAGTCTATACTTTGCTTATAGCTGCATTCGGTTGGGGTGTCTTTAAATCGGCAGATGAGAAACGATCCTTACGCATCGCAGGAATTTTGCTGATGATTAATGGAGTAATGGGTTTGACCTGGACACCCATGCATCAACGTGAAGTATTGGCAGCCGGTGGTGGAACTTTTACAGATACATGGCATCTTGTGATGGCCTCTATAACTGTATTACTTATGTTCCTTTCTATAGGCTTTGGTGCGGCTGCTTTTGCAAAAGGATTTCGTTTTTATTCCATCGTTACTATTATTGTTTTCATCGTGTTTGGAGTTTTGACTTTCTTAGAAGCTCCTAATGTCGATAAAGACCTGCCAACACCATTTATCGGTTTATGGGAACGTATCAACATCGCAGCATTTATGGTTTGGATGCTTGTGTTTTCCTCCATTCTTATAAGGCTTGAAAAGAACAGTGAGGAACTATGATGTTTCATCAATTCTCTTATAATCATAATCATCATAGAATCTTTCTTCGAATGTATGTTGTGACGGCTTTCCATATTTTAAAATCACATAAGCCATATAGATAATAACAACAGGAGACAAAATAAACATGACAATGATCGCTTCATCAGGTATACCAATGTAAGGAGAAACATTATAAAGCATCACAAACAACGTGGCAAAAGCTATAACAATCGCAGGTTTTTTCATACTTAAAGATTATCCTGGTACCAGCAAAATACTGGCAACTTCTTTGCCAGACTTAAGTCTTTAAAAAAATAGGGATAGACAATTTAAAAGATTATATGTCATTCTTCGCAGCAAAAAAATCGAAAATGTATTAACTTTCTCTGCAAAATTCTCGCAAAGCGGGAATCGAAAAAATAATTGATCCCGATAGCCCTGCCTACCGGCAGGCAGGTATCGGGAGTAAAAAAAACAAAATATGAGAAAAATAATTGCAGCAATGAATATGACACTTGACGGATTCTGCGACCACACTGCAATGATCGCAGATGACGAAATACATCAACATTATAATGAACTATTAAGGAATACAGGCACCCTTATATACGGAAGGAAACCTATCAATTGATGGAAAGTTATTGGCCATCTGTTGTAAAAGATCCTACTGGCAACAAACCAATGGATGAATTTGCAGTATTAATAGACAATATTCCAAAGATCGTTTTTTCCCGTACGCTTCAACATGTTGAATGGAAAAATACAATATTGAAAAAGGAAGTCATTCATTAAAGAAGAAATTTTAGAACTCAAGAAACAACCGGGTAAAAATATTGGAGTTGGCAGCCCAGGTTTAATAGTAGCCTTTTCACAACTCGGTTTAATTGATGAATACCAACTCGGCGTTCAGCCAATTATTTTAGGAAGCGGCTTGCAATTGTTTAAAAACATCAGGGATAGAATTGATCATAAACTCTTGAAAACAAAAACATTTGGTTGTGGTGCAATAATGCTCTACTATGAGACGATAAAAAAATGAGCGCATATTAAGAACAAAAGCGAAGTGTTCATTATCCCCGCTGGCGATAGCTATCGGATTCAAACTCCCCCACATTTTTTTAAAAAATATTTCGTAAAAAATTTGTGAAACCGAATAGCTGCACATATATTTGCAACCAATTGGTTTCGCATAAAATCAAATCTGAGAGAAGAAATGGTTGAAATTTTTAAAACAAATGTTCAGAAAAAGGCACAAAGCAAAATGCTGCTTTATATTTTGTCTGAAGCATTCCCATCGTTTAAAATTAATTTTGACCTTTCAGATCGTGATAAGGTGCTTAGAGTTGAAGGTGATAATATAGAGGCGTTAAGGATAATGATACTCGTAAAAGAGTATGGAGTTAAGTGTGAGATATTAGATTAACAGTAAAGCATAAAAATTAAAAAGATGAGAAAAATAATTGTTTTATCAATGATCACCTTAGATGGAGTAATGCAAGCCCCAGGTGGAACTAAAGAAGATAGATCAGGGGGTTTCAAATATGGCGGTTGGACTGAACCCTATGGTGACGAAGCTTATGGTGAAGCCGTGCAAAAAGAGTTGCAACAACCTGCAGATTATCTTTTGGGAAGAAAAACATTTGATATCTGGGAGGGCTACTGGCCTAAGCATGCAGACTTTTGGCCGGGTATTAATGATGGTACAAAATACGTCCTGTCCAAAACCCGGAAAAAGTCGGATTGGAAAAATTCAGTTTTCCTTAAAAGCCTAGCGGATATTAAGAAGCTTAAAAAATCAAAAGGTTCTGATATCCAGGTTTGGGGCAGCAGTAAACTTATTCAGTTGCTACTTAAGAATGATCTGGTGGACGAACTCCGTCTCAAAATTCACCCCTTGACTCTTGGTAAAGGAAAAAAGTTGTTTGACAATGGTCCGATCCCGGCAGCATTTACCTTAACAGAGAGTGTTGTTACATCAAAGGGAGTAATTATTGCCTATTACAAAAGGGCTGGAAAAGTTAAGACAGGTAATGTTGGAGCATAAGAAGAAAAAACGTTCTCAAATAAAAATCCATAACAGAATTTAATTATCAGGGAAGCCATTTCCGTTCCGCCTGTTCTGATCTTGCAAGGTGAGAATTACAACACTAAAAAATGCTGAACGATCTATAGTCCGATTTGGATGGATTGCTGCAATAAAGTAGATTTAAGTAGCTAAAACAATATATGAGTACTATCATAATTACAATTTTACTTGGATTGGCAGCCATCATTGCCTTGTTGTTGATCGTTGCGCTTTTCATGAAGAGGGAACATTATGTCAAGCGTGAAATTGTCATCAATGCGCCCCGGCAAAAAGTATTTGACTTTTTAAAACTACTCAAAAACCAGGACCAATTCAACAGATGGGCAACGGCGGATAAAAAAAACAGGAAAGAAGAATTCAAAGGAACAGACGGAACAGTTGGATTTATTTATTCCTGGAGCGGTGATAAAAGTGCCGGCCAGGGAGAAAAAGAAATTAAAAACATCATTGAAGGGGAAAAAATTGAAACAGAAATTCGCTTTGTAAAACCATTCCGGACCTCTGCCTCTGTGATCTTTGAGACAGAATCTTTATCCGATGATCAAACCAAAGTAAACCTGATCAATACGGGTACATTGAAATATCCACTGAACATAATGGTACCAATGGCAGAAAAAAATTTTCCGAAGGATATGGATGCTAGTTTGTCAACTTTGAAAAATATTCTTGAAAAATAAAACAATTTAAAAAACCAAATAAAAATGAAAAAAGTAACAGGTATTGGTGGCATTTTTTTTAAGTGCAAAGACCCTAACAAAATGAAAGAGTGGTATAAAACACATTTAGGAATTGACGCAGGCCAATATGGAGCGTCTTTTGAGTGGTACGAAGATGCTGATGGTAAAAAGAAAGGGCTTACGCAATGGAATCTCAATTCAGAAACTGCAAAACTTTATGAACCTTCAACAAAAGATTTTATGATCAATTACAGGGTTGAAAATATGGAAGCACTTGTTGAGGAATTAAAAAAGGAAGGTGTTATGATTGTTGACAAAATTGAAACATATGATTATGGCAAATTTGTCCATATACTTGACGCAGAAGGAAACAAAATTCAATTATGGGAACCTGTTGATTAGAAAATATCAGAAACATTCATACAATGAAAAAGATATCATTATTAATTTTAGTTATTGCCACTTCATTCTGTTTTGGTTTTGTTTTCAAATCAATTATAACAAACAATTCAAATACCAATACAGAAATGAAAAGAGTGACAAGTATTGGCGGCATTTTTTTCAAATGCAAAGACCCTAAAAAGATGAGAGAATGGTATCAAACTCACCTTGGACTAAATACTAACCAATATGGTGCAGTGTTTGAATGGTATCAAGGTGCTGACTCTACCAAAAAAGGATTTTCGCAATGGAGTCCGTTTAAAGAAACGACAAAGTATTTTGAACCATCAACAAAGGAGTTTATGATAAACTACCGGGTTGAAAACTTAGAAGCACTTGTTGAAGACTTGAAAAAAGAAGGAGTAACTGTAACCGACAGCGTTGAAACAGCTGATTACGGAAAGTTTGTTCATATCATGGATATAGAAGGAAACAAAATAGAATTGTGGGAGCCAAACGACATTGTATATGAAAAACTCGGTATCCAGATGGGTGCCAAGACGACCAAATGATCCTACTACTCTCACAAGGACATAAACACACTTGCTGTTAGTAAATATTTATTTCTACCTTATAAAGATCCGGGCATTTTTCTTCAATATCTCTTCGCAGCAACAACGGAAAAATCTATAACTTTCGTGAAATGTCACAAGGCCGCCAACTTGCTGCTATCATGTTTACCGATATTGTCGGATATACGGCTATGATGCAGGCTGATGAGCAAAAAGCGGTGGCAGTTATCAAACATTATAATACTACACTTGAAAAACTTGTTAGCCAGTTTAATGGACAAATATTGAATTACTATGGTGACGGTAGTCTTTGCATTTTCCACAGCGCTACTGATGCGGCCAACTGTTCTCTTGCTGTACAAATGGATCTGAAAAAGGAGCCGGTCGTTCCACTTCGAATCGGTCTGCATATTGGCGAGGTTTTTTTCGAAGATGCAAAAGCATTAGGTGATGGAGTAAATGTTGCTTCAAGGGTTCAATCGTTGGGACAGGCCAATACCATTTTAATTTCTGAAGAATTTCGTGATAAGATAAAAAACAATACTTCGATCACAACTGCTTCACTTGGTCACTTCGATTTTAAAAATGTTGACCGGCCAATGCAAGTCTTTGCATTTACGAATGAAGGACTGTCTGTCCCACAACGAAAAACCCTTGAAGGTAAACTGAAACAGAAAAAAACTTTTAAAAGAAACTTGATCACAATCGTGTCGATCATTGCACTGCTGACAACAGGTTTCTTTATTTATAAAAATTTTATTGTCAAAAATTCTTCTGCTGCGCCAAAGGATAAATCCATAGCTGTGTTGCCGTTCACCGATTTGAGTCCCTCGAAAGACCAGGAATATTTCAGTGATGGATTGTCGGAAGAATTGATCACCGCTCTTGCAAAGATCCCGGGTATGAAAGTTGCGGGCCGAACTTCTTCGTTCTCGTATAAAGGGATGAACAGCAAAGATCTTAAAGTGATTGGTGATGAACTTGGCGTAAGTACCATCCTCTCCGGTAGTCTTCGAAAATCCGGCAACCAATTACGCATCACGGCTGAACTCATTAATACAAGTGATGGTTTTAACATTTGGACAGACAGTTATGACATAGAGCTCACCGACATATTCGGAGTGCAAGACCAAATAACCAGGTCCATCATGACAGCTTTGAATGTGCATCTTTTGAATAACAAGGAACCTGAGGCGACCGCTATCACCAGTCCCGAAGCTTATTCAAATTATTTGAAAGCCAAGCATCAACTTTCATTTCGCGGTGATCATCTTTTAGAAGCAAGGCGATTATTTGAAGAGTCGATAAAACTCGATCCGGGTTTCGCCCCGGCTCATTCAGGTCTTTCAAGAACATTATCGATCATTCCGAATTATTTAGATTTCGAAAACATAAAACCAATTATGGATTCTGCAAAACTGGAAGCCAATAAAGCACTTGCCCTGAATGCTAACAATGGTGAAGCGTTTTCGGTTCTTGGAACAATTGCTGCATATTATGACTGGGATTGGGATGCAGCAGAACAGGCATTCAGCAAATCGATGGCTATTAGTCCCAATGATGCGGAGATGTATAATTTCTTCGGTGACTTTTATTGGATCGTATTTAATAAGAAACTGGCGATCGAAATGGAATCGAAAGCGGTAGAACTGGATCCATTGCTGGCAGTAAATTATGCTAACCTTGCTATGGCTTATTATATGGCTAAAGATTATGATAATGCGATAAGGATTTCAAATACTGGTTTATCAATGAATTTACAAAGCTTTAATGCTGGTGCAAATTGTCCGCCCTTAGTTTGGTCGTACGTGGCAACAAAACAATATGACAAGGCCGAAGAAATCGTAAAAATAATCCCGGAGACGGATCCTTTATACCTGGAACTGGCAACGGATATTATGATCGCTAAAGGAGAAAAGGCCGTTGCACTTGCAAACCTGCAAAAGATGAAAAATTATACCCATTCAAGACTAGCCGAAGATTATTTGGAATTGGGAATGTGGGAAAAAGCTGCTATGGAAATTGAAAAGGCATATGACTCCCGTGAAGTTCGCCTGGTGTATTATACAAAGATCACTTTGCCGGAAGATTATGCTGATATTCCCGCATTAAGAAAAGCTTTTGACAAACCTGAATTAAGAAAATTGTTTGAGCTGAGAAGAAAAAATATTGGAGTAGAAAACAATTGAGCAGCGTAGACAATAAAAATATTTCACATGAGTAAATTAGCAGAAATTAAAACCAAGCAAAATTCAGCCAGTGTAGCTGATTTCATTGATAGTATCCCTGATGAGCAAAAGCGTAAAGACAGCCAGGTTATACTTAAATTGATGGAAAAAGCTATGAAGGAGAAGCCGAAAATGTGGGGCAGTTCAATGATCGGTTTTGGAAATGTAAGATATAAAAGTCCGGCTTCCGGCAGAGAAGTAGATTGGTTCAAAATTGGTTTTTCCCCTCGCAAAACTAATTTATCATTAAACCTGATCGATCTGCAGCGACACGCTGATGCGTTGAAAAAATTAGGTAAACATAAGGCCGGTATGGGTTGTCTTTATATCAATAAACTGGAGGATATTGATATAAAAATTCTTGAAAAAATAATTGCTGCAGCAGCGAAATAAAAGTGAAATACATCATTGCTGTCATCTAAATTCTCATTCCATTTGCTTCTAACTTGGGTACACATCCAGTTTATTTATCTGATCTTTATAATCAGAAGGAAAAAGGATGTTTTTAAGCAACCAGTCCATCTTCATCAGTCTGCTGATCTTATATACCGGCACTACTGGTGTAAGCAAAGAAAAATCACTAAACTGCAATAACTCTTTTACTCTATCAGGGACCACTAATTTTTGACCTTCAATCAATACCTTGAACCGCATTGCACCCAAATGCTTTTTATATTGTTTAAAAAGATCGGCGGTGTATTTACTCTTTTGCAGGTCTGCTATTAGATGTGCGTTTCTTACTGGCAGCCATTCAATATATGTAAGTGGTAGTTCCTTTAACCCCATTCTTGCACCAACACGATTGAACACATTGTGTACTTCTTCCTTTTCCTTATCGCTTAATTTTTTTTCAAGTAGTTCATATGATGCAATGGAATAATGTATCAGCATAAACAATACATCACGGTAAGCCCAATCAGGTATGGTAGCTCCACGGCTTTGTTCTACGGCGGTATGTATTTGCCGCATAATGTCAATTGCTTTATTGGCTTCATCCATTGGTGAAAAAACAATCTTTCTTGCATAGCTCACTGTGGAGAATAAACGAGCTAATGGGTCAGCAGGTAACTTGCCTGTAAAGTAAAGCCAGTCTACGGCTTTATTAAGCGCAAATTCAGCAGATGCACCTGCAAAAATAAAAAGTACGGTGTCGCTTTTACCCCATATTTTTCTAACAATCGAATTTTCTTCAACAAAGAATTGCATAAGATCAAATTATCTTCTATTAAGTTACATAACTATGCGTTCATCCTTCTTATTCTAAATTATAAACCCATCACCATAAGTTCGATCTTATTGAACAATTCGCCTACACCTAACGCTGCCCAAATAATAAAGAGGCCCAATGCGATTTTTAGGAGTCCTATCTTAGGAATTGAGAATCCGGCTATTTTTCTGAGAATCGTATTTACCGGAAGGAAATAAACGAGAGAAAGCAGAGCCAGGAAAATTCCAAAATAGAAGTCATTACCCCAAAACATATTCACTACTCCGATTGCTAAAACAACTACACCAAATAGAAAATTGATTGTATTACCAGCAATTGATGTGTTACTCATTTTTACTTCCGATGTTGTATTCATGGTTATTCGGTTTTCGTGCTATAAAAAGTACTTTGTACTGCAAAGTAAGTATAAACTTTTCATACCATCAAATGAAATCCTGGATAATTCTTGTCAACAGCAAAGCTCCCTTAGGAATTACACCATTTCATATATTCGGAGATTAACTATCTGCTCAAAACATTCTCATTTACATCCTGGTTTCATAAGTTTACAAGATTCGTCATATTATAACCTTTGGTGCTATTTTTGCTTTTCTGTGCATAAGCAACTACAAGCTAACGTTTAATGAAAAAAATACTAAAAATCACCGGCATTAGCCTTCTTGTTCTCATTGCATTAGCTTTTCTTATTCCTGTAATATTTAAAAAACAAATACAGGCATTGGTAAAAAAGGAGATCAATAAAAGCCTGAATGCAAAAATTGACTTTTCTGATGTAAGCCTCTCCCTGATCCGTCATTTTCCAAAAGTGGCAATTGTTATTGAGGATCTAAGTATTGTTGGCTTGAATGAGTTTTCTGCCGACACATTAATTTCTGCAAAAAAAGTTAATGCAACTGCTGGCTTGTTCAATGTCCTGAAGGGAAAGGATATTAAAATATCAGATGTTTCTGTTAAATCGCCTCGAATACATGCACTGGTAAATAAACAAGGGAAAATGAACTGGGATATTGCTAAAGAAAGTACTGACACTACCAGCAATACTGATACATCAGCATCCGCCTTTAAAATGACGTTGAAGAAATATGAGATTGATAATGGTTATTTATTATACCGGGATGAGGTTGCAAATACATTTTCAGAAATAACCCAGTTTGATCATAAGGGTCGCGGTGACTTTACAGCAGATGTATTTACACTTTCTACAATTACAAATGCAGGCTCAGCAAGTTTTTCACAAGATGGTATCCCCTACCTCCTGAATACAAAAACGGATATTGAAACCGATATTAAAATTGATAATAATACCAACACCTACACTTTTAAATCAGATGATATTTTATTAAACAATTTAAAATTATCCGTCGATGGGTTTATCCAAATTATGAATGACAGCACATATAATATGGATTTTACATTTAAATCTCCATCAACTGATTTCAAGGATATCTTATCCATGGTTCCTGCCATATACACGGAAGATTTTTCAACTATCAAAACAAGTGGCAAAGCTATCTTCAATGGTTTTATAAAAGGTATCTACTCGCCGCAACAAATGCCGGCCTATGATATAAATCTTGAAGTAACAGATGGATCTTTTCAATATCCTGATTTGCCCAAGCCGGTAAAAAATATTCAGCTGTCATTAAAAGCAAGCAATGTGGATGGTCAGCCCGATAATGCCATTGTCGATATTTCAAAAGGTCACCTGGAAATGGATAAGGAACCTTTTGATTTTCGTTTCATTTATAAAAACCCGGAAACGACACAATTGATCGATGCTGCTGCAAAAGGAAAACTGGATCTATCACAGTTATCAAAATTTATCAAACTGGAAGATGGAACAAAGCTCGCAGGCCTTGTATGGGCAGATGCTTTTGTTAAAGGCCCGTTGAAAGCCTTGCAACAACAAGAAGGAGCTTTCACCGCCGGTGGTTTTTTTGATATTAAAAATCTTTTTTATTCAGACAAAAACTTTCCGCAACCTATTAAAAATGGAAATATAAAGGCCACTTTAGAAAACAGTGGTGGTATTGCTGATAAAACAGTAATTAATATTTCAAGCGGACATATTGAAGTTGGCAACGATCCGCTTGACTTTTCATTGCTACTTCGCAATCCTGTCTCTTCAGTGGATTTTTCAGGAAATGCAAAAGGCAGATTTACCTTAGATAATATTAAACAATTTACAGAGTTAGAACCCGGCACCAGCATCAGTGGTATATTAAATGCGGACCTTGGTTTTGCAGGAAATAAAAGAGCCATAGATCAAAAACAATATGATAAAATTTTATTGAATGGTACCGCCGGTCTTACTAATGTAAAGTATAAATCCAGCGAATATCCTACGGGAATTAATATTGCCGGGACACAGTTGCAGTTCAATCAAAAAAATGTAACGCTTAGTAACCTGAATGGAAATTATCTCGGTACAAATTTTACAGCAACCGGAGTTTTAAATAACCTTGTTGGGTATGCTATGCAGGAACAGCCATTAACAGGTAGTCTGAATGTAAGTGCAGACAAAATGAACCTGAACGACTGGATGGGAACAGCTGATTCTGCTACTACAACCACTACCAGTACTTCAAGTGAACCTTTTTTAGTACCTGCTGATATAAACTTAACCATTAAAGCCAATGCAGGAAAAGTAAAATATGATAAGGTTGATTATGATAATGTGAATGGCATACTGGTAATGAATGACGAGAAGATCACTTTACAAAATGTAAAGATGGATGTACTGGACGGAAATGCAATTATAAACGGTTCCTATTCTACCAAACTGAATAAAAAAGAACCGGATATTGGTTTGAGTTATGATATAAAAGATATGGATGTTCAAAAAGCATTCTTATCATACAATACGATACAGGCATTAATGCCAATTGGAAAATTCCTCGCAGGCAAACTCAGTTCACAACTTTCTTTAACCGGTAATCTTAACGGTAATATGATGCCGGATCTCAGCAGCCTGAGTGGTAAAGGAAATTTATTATTACTCCAGGGAGTATTGAAAAAATTTGCTCCGCTCGAAAAACTCGCTACTGTTTTACAGATAGACCGGCTTAAATCTATTAGTGTAAAAGATATAAAAAATTATATTGAGTTTGCTAACGGAAAAGTCCTGGTAAAACCATTTACTATAAAAATTGATGACATAGAAATGGTAATTGGCGGCTTTCATGGTTTTGATCAGTCTATTGATTATAGTATACAAATGAAATTACCCAGGAGTGTGTTGGGAGCAGAAGGAAATAAACTTATCAATAAGCTTGTTACACAGGCAGTCAGTAAAGGAATACCAATCAAACCCAGTGAAACAATTAATTTAAATATTAAAATGACCGGTAGTATTACCGATCCTTCCGTTGGCGTTAACCTGAAAGAAGTAGCAGGTGATGCAATTAAAGATTTGGAGAACCAGGTCAAAGATTTTGCACAGGCTAAACTGGACAGTGCCAAACAAAAAGTGAAAGACTCATTAGAGGCCGTAAAAGAAATAGCAAAAGAAAAAATAAAAGACAAGATAAAAGAACAAATTTTTGGAAGAGATACTATTACATCAACCAATAATCAAGCAGACACATTACCGAAAAAACCGGGTCAGCCAATTAAAAATATATTAAAAGATATTTTGAATAGAAAGAAGAAACCGGCTGTTGATACAGTTAAAAAAGTTAAAGATTCAATTGGCAACAGGTAGTGAAATTTAGGCAAAGCTTCATTTATACAAAACCTGGCAGTTATTACAGAAAAAAGTTCTGCGGTTTGTTTTTCCCATGTATTCTTTAATTATAGGCAAATTGCAACGATGACAGGTCTTTTTCGTATGGGCCAGCCAGTGCTTTTTTAAATCATACGCTTTCTTCCATTTCAAAAAATCAAAACTATAATTGCAAGCTTCTTTCACAAGCGCAGTTATTTTAATTGTCGGAATTTTTCCAATCTTGCTTTTTGGATGAACTTTTATACGGTATAAAACTTCATTCTTAATAATATTTCCGACACCGGCAAAAATAGATTGAGCCAGTAGTGCGTCACAAACTAATGTTGATGGAATTTCTTTCAATTTCTTTTTAGCTTTAGCTGGACTCCACTTTTCATTCATTACATCGGCTGTCCAATCATATACATTATTAAGGTCTTCTTCAATTAATTTTACTGAACATGCATAAAAATTTAGCTCTCCTTGTGAAAATTTTAAATGAAGACGCGGTGGTGCCGGCTTGGTTTCGTTAATCCGGTAACTTCCATAAAGCATAAAATGAATACGAATTACCTGGATATCAAAGCAAATAAGAAAGTGCTTGCCCCAGCTTTTAAAGTCCTTTATTTTTTTTCCTTCTGCCCAACTTACATCGACCTTAGTGTTGCCACTTACTTTTACAACCTTCTTGCTTTTGAAAGATTTCACCAACTCTTTAAGTATTACAATGGAAGGGCCTTCCGGCATATGAAAATTTTTGAATGAGAAACAAAATTTGAACCATATAATATTGGCTCCGGTTTTGCATTCAAAAAATAAAACAGTTATGAACTGGCATATTGGCTGTTCGGGCTTTTATTATAAAGAATGGAAAAACCTTTTCTACCCAATAGGTTTAGTGCAAAAAAATTGGTTTGAGTTTTATAGCAGTAAGTTTGATACCGTGGAGTTAAACGTCACATTCTACCGTTTTCCCCAAATTTCTTTTCTTCAGAACTGGTACAATAAAAGCCCCGAACATTTTTTATTTGCGGTAAAAGTTCCCCGTTTGATTACACACAATAAAAAATTTGTTGATACAAGGGATCTTTTAAAGTCTTTTTATGACACAATTAATAATGGCCTGAAGGAAAAATGCGGTCCGGTACTTTTTCAATTACCTCCAACTTTTATTTACTCAGAAGAAAAATTGCAACAGCTCATCCTGGCTCTGGACAATTCTTTCAAGAATGTTATTGAGTTCCGTCATATAAGCTGGTGGAATGAAAAAGTTTATTCAGCTTTCAGTAAACATAATATTTGCTTTTGTTCTATCAGCTATCCCAATTTACCCGATGATTTAATTACTACAACCGATTTTCTGTATTATCGCTTTCATGGCATTCCAAGACTTTATTATTCTACATATGACAAAAACACTCTTGATACTGTTGCTGATTCCATTTTTAAAGCAGCAATAAAAACTGCCTTTATTTATTTTAATAATACAGCAGAATTGGGCGCCATAGACAATGCTAACTATATTAAAAAACTATACCTGGATAAAACATAAGTCTTTGAATAATCAGAGTTTGGAATTGTGTATATCAACTCTGTTCATTAGACCTGATTCTCATTTCAAAATCTTGCCATTTAATCTTACATTTGCCGCCCCTAATTGTTCGGGACGTAGCGCAGCCCGGTAGCGCACTTGCATGGGGTGCAAGGGGTCGCTAGTTCGAATCTAGTCGTCCCGACATAATTTAAAAGACTCCTGATTTTTAGGGGTCTTTTTTATTTTTGTTTTCCTTGGTTTTCGGGATGTAGCCCCGCTCCAGCGGGGTACTTCGTTCGGGACGAAGGGGTCGCTGGTTCGAATCCAGTCATCCCAACATAATTTATAAGACTTTTGATTTCGATTTTTCCGCACTGAATTTCTTTTATCCCAAAAGAAATCATAATTTTTGCATTGCTAGATCACTGATTAAAAACCATTAAATAATTCCTGCTATGAGGTTCAAAAAAAATCTACTTATCAGCTATTGTTTGCTTTTAGGAATAGCTACCCAGGCACAGAAAGACTCTCTTGTATTAAAAAATGGAGATATAATTGTTGGCGAGATCAAATCGATGGACAAAGGAGTCCTGACTATTGAAACGGACTATTCAAAAAAAGACTTTACAGTTGAATGGGACGGAGTAAAAGAGATCTTTTCGAAAAGCCATTTCCTTGTCACTTTAAAAAATGGACAGAGAATTAACGGAACAGTTGAATCTGTTGAATCCGGAAAAAAAATCATCATTAATGGTGATGATGGGAGTAAAACAGAAACAACTCTCGAAGAAATGGTGTTCCTGAAAGGATTGAAATCAGATTTCTGGAGCCGGGCTCATGCCAGTCTTGACGTGGGATTAAGCTTTACTAAAGCAAATAACCTGAAGCAATACAATGTCAGGAGCAAATTTGGATACATGGCCGACAAATGGCAAATGGATCTATTTTACGATGATACCCGCTCAAGCCAGGATAGTGTGGCAGAGACCAAAAGAACCGAAGGAGGAATCGCCGGAAAATATTTTTTACAGAAAGATTGGTATTTAGCTGCCTCTGTGGATTTACTTTCCAATACTGAACAAGCTTTGGATCTGAGAACAACGGGAAAACTTGGAGCTGGTAAATACATTGTTCATACGAATAAGCAATATTGGGGGCTTGGCGCTGGTTTGTCTTTTAATAACGAGAGTTTTACCAATGCAACAGCAAGTAGGAGCAGTCTTGAAGGTTACTTTGGTTCAGAACTTAATCTTTTTGATATTGGAGATCTGAACCTGCTCAGCAATATCTGGGTTTATCCAAGTTTTACAGAAAATGGCAGGTGGCGTACTGATTTTATCTTTGATGCGAAATATGACCTGCCACATGACTTTTATATCAAGATAGGATATACATTAAACTATGATAACCGGCCCGCGGTTAAAGGAAAAGAAACGGACTATGTATTGGCGTTTTCAGTTGGTTGGGAATTATAATAGAAATATTGCTGCATAACAAGCAGTTTGATCAAGGCTATGTTTTCCAGGTTGCCAGTAGTTATTGCAATTCTTCTAATTTCTTCGAATCAAAAACAACCTTTATCTTCGCCCCTTAATGAAAATACTCATTAAGCAAGCTAAGATTGCTGATCCCTCCTCTCCCTTCAACGGACAAATAGCTGATATATTTATCGACCACGGAATCATCAAATCCATCAGCAAAAAAATTTCTGAGAAAGCAGATAAAGAAATAAGCATTGAAGGCTTATTCGTTTCCCCCGGATGGGTAGATGTGTTTGCCCATTTCAACGATCCGGGAAAAGAACATAAAGAAACATTGGAATCCGGTGCTGCAGCTGCCGCTGCCGGTGGATTTACGGATGTGATGGTTGTACCGAACACATATCCTGCACTGCATAACAAGTCCGGTATTGAATATATAGCACATAAAAGCAAGGAACTGATGGTCAATATTCATCCCATCGGCGCCATCACAAAAAATACAGAAGGAAAAGAACTGGCCGAAATGTATGATATGCATGCAAGTGGCGCTGTTGCTTTTAGTGACGGATTGAACCCAATGCAATCAGCAGGCACACTTTTAAAAGCATTGCTTTATGTAAAAGCTATTGATGCAGCCATCATACAGCTACCGGATGATGCGGGTATCAATCCGCAGGGACTGATGAATGAAGGAATCGTATCGACAAGATTGGGGTTACCCGGCAAACCAGCTATGGGTGAAGAACTGGTAATTGCAAGAGACCTGAAGCTTGCTAGATATACTGAATCAAAAATTCATTTCACCGGAGTTACTACAAAAAAATCACTAGAATATGTAAAGGAAGGCAAAGAAGGAGGAATAGATGTAAGCTGCTCTGTTACTCCTTATCATTTATTTTTCTGTGATGAGGATCTGAATGAGTACGACAGCAATCTGAAAGTAAATCCTCCTTTGCGGACACCGGCAGAAAGAGAAGCATTGCAAAAAGCAGTAATTGATGGAACCATTGATTGCATCGCTACCCATCATATGCCACATGAAAAAGACAGTAAGGTGGTGGAGTTTCAATACGCTGAAAATGGAATGATAGGATTGGAAACAGCTTATGCAGTTGTAAACACTGTAGTAGATGGATTAACACCAGAAAAAACGGTTGAATTGTTTTCTTTGAATGCAAGAAAAATATTCGGACTAAGCCCTGCAACTATCAACGAAAACGAAGCCGCATCACTCACACTTTTTATTCCGGATAAAAAATGGATATTTACAGAAGAAGATATTAAATCAAAATCAAAAAATTCACCGTTCATTGGAAAAGAATTGAAAGGCAAAGTGGTTGGCACAATAAATAAATCACATCTTACTTTAAATAAATTATAATGAGCACCCAAAAACCAATCACTCATTTTATTGCAGGCATTATTGTCGCTGCAATTCAGATAATCTATAGTCTTGCTCTCCTGTTTTCAGGGATTAAACAAGGTGGACCTACAGGCTGGATTGCATATTGTATATTAGTAATAAGCCTTGCAGTTTTTGTCAATATGTACGGTAAAGCCAACCACTACCAGTTGAGTTTTGGAAACTTGTTTGGATATGGATTTAAAGCAACTGCGATAGCAATGTTGATTGTTATTGGATTCACCCTGATACTTTTTACAGCAATGCCGGATTTGAAAGAGAAAATATTTGATGAGGCTCGTAAACAAATGGAAGAGCAAAATAAATTGAGTGATGAAGAGATCGATAAAGCCCTTAGCATAGCAAAGAAATTTTTTTATGTCTTTATGGTAGGTGGAATTTTACTGACATATGCTATTCTCGGAGCAATTGGTTCTCTGATCGGCGCCGCCATTACCAAAAAGAATCCTTATAACCCACTTGATCAACTCGACATGAAACAATAATGAACCTATCAATCGTCATACCACTTTTTAATGAAGCAGAATCCCTGCCTGAACTCAGTGCCTGGATTGAAAAAGTAATGGTTGATAATAATTACAGCTACGAAATTATTTTTATAGATGATGGAAGTAATGACGGCTCATGGGATGTAATTGAAAGCTTGCGCAGCAAAAATGAAAATATCCGTGGTATAAAATTTCAACGCAATTATGGTAAATCTGCCGCCTTGAATGAAGGATTCAAAGCAGCACAGGGCGATGTGGTAATAACTATGGATGCCGATCTGCAGGACAGTCCAGATGAAATACCCGGATTACGAAAGATGATCTTAGAGGGCGGATTTGATCTGGTGAGCGGCTGGAAGAAAGTAAGATATGATCATACCATCTCTAAAAATATTCCTTCTAAACTTTTTAATGCAGTTACAAGAAGAATGACAAAAATCAAACTGAATGATTTTAACTGCGGGCTGAAGGCATATAAAAATAAGGTTGTAAAAAGCATTGAAGTATATGGTGAAATGCACCGCTATATTCCTGTGTTGGCAAAATGGTCTGGCTTTAAAAAGATCGGAGAGAAAGTAGTAGAACATAGAAAAAGAAAATATGGCGTCACCAAATTCGGATGGGAACGTTTCATCAATGGCTTTTTGGACCTCGCTTCCATCATGTTCATCGGCAAATTCGGTAAGCGTCCCATGCACCTGTTTGGTTTATGGGGTTCATTCTTTTTTATCATTGGTATGGGTATCGCTATTTATCTGATCATTTCAAAAATTATAGACCCTTCCGGATTTGCATTGACAAACCGCCCGGGTTTTTATCTTTCATTGGCAACAATAATTATCGGTGTGCAATTATTCCTCGCTGGTTTTATCGGGGAGTTAATTTCAAGAAATTCTCCTGGCCGTAATTTTTATCTCATAGAAAAGAAACTGGGTATCTAATGCCGAAAGTCATCATCATAGGACCCGGTCATCCTTTGCGGGGTGGGTTAGCTACATTTAATCAACGGCTGGCAAAAGAATTTATTCAATCTGGTTATGATTGTTCCATTTTTTCATTCAGCCTGCAGTATCCATCTTTTTTATTTCCGGGTAAAACACAGTACAGCGATGAACCTGCACCTGAAGGTTTGACAATTCATTCCGCTATTAATTCAATCAATCCGCTGAATTGGGTCAAAGTCGGTGATCGTTTAAAAAATGAAAGACCTGATATTATTGTTGTCCGTTTTTGGTTGCCAGTTATGGGGCCTGCCCTGGGAACGATCTTAAGAAGGGTTAAAAAAAACAAGCATACAAAGATTGTATGCATTGCGGATAATGTTATCCCTCATGAAAAAAGATTTGGCGATAAGCCTTTCACAAAATATTTCCTGAAAAGCTGCGATGCTTTTATAACGATGAGTGAAAAAGTAATGAGTGATCTGCGCTTATTTGAAAAAGATAAACCGGCACAGCAGGTGCAGCATCCACTGTATGATAATTTTGGCGCTATTATTTCAAAAGAAGAAGCAAGAGGTAAGTTAGGAGTTGGGAGCCATGAGTTGGTAGTTCTGTTTTTTGGTTTTATCAGAAAGTATAAGGGACTTGATTTATTGCTGGAAGCAATGGCTGATGAAAGAATTAAAAAAGCCGGGATCAAATTGATGGTGGCTGGTGAGTTTTATGAAGATGCTAAACAATACGGTGAACTGATTGATAAACTTGGCATAAAAGATCAACTAATACTAAAAACAGATTTTATTCCGGACAGTGAAGTAAAATATTATCTCTGCTCCGCAGATGCAGTGATACAGCCTTACCGTAATGCTACACAAAGCGGCGTTACTCCCCTCGCCTATCATTTTGAAAAACCGATGGTGGTTACCAATGTCGGTGGCTTGCCTTCACTGGTTCCGGATGGAAAAGTTGGTGTTGTCGTTGAGCCAAACCCGCAGGCAATAGCAGGGGGCATTTTAAAATTCTATCAATTAGGAGAAGATTATTTTATTCCGCATCTTCGCAGCGAAAAACAAAAATATAGTTGGGCGAATTTAGTGAATGCTGTTACGAAGCTTGCTGAACGTGAAAAGTGAAAGGACAAAAGTGAAATGGTGAACGTGTAAATTTCGAAAAATCATTAACATGTTTATAAAACTAAATCACCAATCGCTTGATGTCTATAAGGTAGTGAGGGAGTTAACAACCGGGGTATATACCTTATCCGTTAAATTGCCTGCTGATGAAAAATTTAATATGATTCAGCAAATACGAAGAGCCGTATTATCAGTAAAGCTTAATCTTGCAGAAGGGTCATCAAGAAAATCAGTAACTGAAAGAAATAGATACCTTGAAATTGCAAGAGGATCACTGGTCGAGGTAGATGCGATATTAGAAACAGCTGTGGATTTAAAATATTTTTCATTGGATGAATTAAAGACTGCTGGCGAACTTTTAAATAAATGTTTTGCCATGCTGTCGAATATGATAAAACGAAACGGGTAAGCTTTTCACGTTTCCCTTTTCACCTTTCACGTAAACTATGATCTACCGAAGCAAAGCTCCCCTCAGAATTGGATTGGCCGGCGGCGGCACTGATGTAAGTCCTTATTGCGATTTATATGGTGGTGCAATTCTGAATGCGACCATCTCTTTATATGCACATGCGGCCATTGAACCATTGAATGAAAATAAAATCATACTGCAGGCAATGGACAGGAATGAATCGGAAGAATTCGACCTTGCAACTTCATTACCGATAAATGGAAAACTGGATCTGCTGAAAGGTGTTTATAACCGCATTCAAAAAGATTACAATGGAATAAAAACAGGTTTTCGGTTATCAACTTTTGTAGATGCACCGGCAGGTTCGGGCCTAGGTACATCATCTACTTTAGTTGTTTCCATCATTGGCGCTTTTGCAGAAATGCTTCGCCTGCCGATGGGTGAATATGATATGGCACATTATGCATATGATATTGAACGGAAAGACCTGGGGCTTGCAGGCGGAAGACAAGATCAATATGCGGCGACATTTGGTGGCGTTAACTTCATGGAGTTTTATAAAGATGATAAAGTAGTGGTGAACCCGCTACGCATCAAACAACAATATTTATTTGAGTTGGAAAATAATTTATTGCTTTACTATACAGCAACCAGCCGTGACTCCGGAAAAATAATTGAGCAGCAGTCAAAAAATGTTTCGGATAAAAAAGAAAAAAGCATTGAAGCCATGCACCAGCTCAAACAACAGGCACAGATGATGAAAGAAGCAATGCTGAAAGGAAAAATTCATGAGATTGGCGAGATTCTTGATTTTGGCTTTCAGCAAAAAAGAAAAATGGCTGAAGGAATTTCGAATTCACTGATGGATGAAATATATGATGAAGCAAAAAAATCAGGAGCAACAGGCGGAAAGATCTCCGGCGCCGGTGGCGGTGGATTTATGATATTTTATTGTCCTGGTACAACAAAATATCATGTGAGAAAAAGTTTGGAGAGGTTTGGTGGCCGACACAGAAGATATCAATTTGTGGAGCATGGACTCACGGCGTGGAGCATTTAAAGCAAGTGATTTAAAAATTCTACTATGGAAAAAATTAAAAATATCATTCAGGCATCGATCAATGTAAAAAGACTTGTATTGGATGATGATGAATTGATTCATGTGATTAATGAAACGGTTGAAGTGATCACCAATGCCTTTAAAAATGGCAAACATGTTTATTTCTGCGGCAACGGTGGCAGTGCTGCCGACGCACAGCATCTTGCAGCAGAATTCTCCGGTCGGTTTTATAAAGACAGAAAAGCATTGCCTGCTGAAGCATTGCATTGTAATACTTCCTATTTAACTGCAGTTGCTAACGATTACTCTTATGATGTTATTTACTCAAGATTGATCGATGGAATTGGCAAAGCCGGAGATATACTGATAGGTCTTTCCACTTCAGGCAACTCAGGCAATATTGTAAAAGCGTTTGAAACAGCAAAGAAGAAAGAGATCATTACAATAGGTATGACAGGATCAACCGGAGGTAAAATGAAAGAGCTAAGTGATTTCCTGATCAATATTCCTTCAACCGATACACCAAGGATACAGGAGAGCCATATACTGGTTGGTCATATCATCTGCGAACTTGTTGAAAAGAATTATTTTGGCTGATCGATTATAAAAGCATTAACGTTGACAGAAGTAAGACTCAATCAAAATGATTCTGCGAAAGCCCCCTTTAGGGGGTTTGGGGGTTTAAAGGAGTGTATCATATTAGCAGGTGGACTCGGCACAAGGCTGCGTGATACTGTTCCCGATCTGCCCAAATGCATGGCACCAGTTGCCGGAGAACCTTTTCTTACTTATGTTATCCGTTATCTTTTATCGCAGGGAATTGAAAAATTTATTTTCTCTCTTGGTTACAAACATGAGCTGATCGAAAATTTTTTACAGGAAAGATTTGCAACCATCAATTACCAGTCTGTAATTGAAGATGAACCGCTGGGCACTGGTGGCGCCATCAAACTTGCTCTGGAAAATGCAACAGAAGAAAATGTACTGGTGGTAAATGGCGATACGCTTTATAAAATAAATGCGGTAGACGCTTTTCATTTTCATAAACAACAAGAGGCTGAATGTACGCTGCTGCTTAAACCGATGAAGAGATTTGACCGCTATGGTGTGGTTGAACTGGAAAAGAATAATTCGGTAAAAAGCTTTCGAGAGAAAAAATATTATGATGAAGGACTGATCAATGGCGGCGTATATGTAATGAATGTTTCCAAATTCCTTGATTCAGAGTTTCCTGCTAAATTTTCATTCGAAAAAAATTATCTTGAAGCATTGTATAAAGAAAAAAAGATCTATGGCTATGTACAGGATGAATATTTTATTGATATTGGCATACCTGAAGATTATAACAGGGCACAAACCGAACTGGCCTACATTAAGCCGGATCTGAAAATGATCGATAATAACTGGACATTATTCCTCGACCGTGATGGCGTCATCAATCATGAAAAATTTGAAGAGTATATTCTGCATAAAGATGAATTCCGTTTTCTCGATGGCGTACTTGATGCGATGAAAATAGTAGCGCCGAAGTTCAAACATATTGTCATGGTCACCAACCAGCGTGGCGTTGGAAAAGGATTAATGACGGAGGATGATCTTGTAGGCATTCATGGTTATATGCAACCTGCTATTGAATCATCTGGCGGAAGGATCGATGATATTTACTACTGTACTTCTACTGAAAAAAATAATTTCAACCGGAAACCCAACCCGGGTATGGCCTTGCAGGCCAAAGCCGATTTCCCTGATATTGATCTATCAAAAAGCCTGATGGTAGGCAACAAACTCACTGATATGCTTTTTGGCCGTAATGCCGGTATGCATACCGTTTTCCTTGCTACTACCAACCCTGAAGTACACTTTCCCCACCCGGATATCGATTTTCGTTTCGATTCACTACTGGCATTTGCAAAAGCTTTGTGAATATTTTCTTTGAACCACATAGAACATAGGGCACAATAGGATTACACATAGAAATTTCTATGTGAACATCTCTGTTTTCTATGTCCTATGTGGTTCAATAATCGAAACATAAAATATTTACAACCATTCCTGCGTTTAAAGCATCAATGAATAGCCTAACTTTGAATCACTTTAAATTCATCCGGTGAAAAATAAACGCCCCTTGTTCTTCTCTCTTATGATCTTGATGCTGGTTTGTTCCGGCCCTCTTTTTGCCCAGCCGTCCATCTCCTCATCGGATAAAAAACAATTAATTCTCAAAGAAGATACGCTGAAATCACTTAGCCGTGATATTGTGCTGGACAGTAACACAGCCGGCCGCATGATTAGTGACAGCCAGTTTGTAAAAACACTGGTAAGAACATTGCTCATTAAAAATTCATTTTACTACCCGCTGGATTCGGTTATAGGCATAGCGAAACTATATGCACCCGATACCAGTTTCCGCATCATCACCTGGAATATCAGTTACAGCGATTACTATCATCGTCAGCGTGGCGTGATACAATTCAAACCAATAAACGGTGTTTCAAAATTTATTCCGTTGCGTGATTTTTCTGAGTTCACTACGGGTGCCGGTGATTCTGTCCGAAATAATCTTAACTGGATCGGCGCTGTTTATTATAATATGGTGAAAACACAATTTAAAGGCAAGAATTATTACACACTTTTTGGCATTGATTATAATGAACTACGCAGCAATAAAAAATGGATCGAGGTAATGACCTTTAATGAACGTAATGAACCTGTCTTCGGAGGCCCATATTTCAGTTTTGAAAAAGATAGTATTCCTAAACCACCAGCATTCCGTTACAGCATCGAGTATAAAAAAGATGCGTCTACATTGGTAAATTTTATTGCAGAAGAAAAAAAGATATTGGTTGATCATTTAATATCAGAAACAGACGAACCCGAACGCAAATGGACCTTTGTACCCGATGGGGATTATGAAGGATTCACCTGGGAAAATGGCCGCTGGGTACATATCGAAAAAGTTTTCACTTTTAAGCTTCAGGATGGGCAGGCGCCGGTCGGCGAACAACTCATGGACAACCGTGGAAATAAAAATGAAGAAAAGTTGCAGGAAAAATCGGAAAAGAATAAGAAGAAGAAAGACAATTAGAATTATGAATTGGTATAAACTTCGAAACATTCATTCATAACTCATCATTCATAATTCATAATTAAAAATCAATCATCCAACTTCAACACAGCCAAAAACGCTTCCTGCGGAACTTCTACCGTTCCTATCTGGCGCATACGTTTCTTACCTTCTTTCTGTTTTTCTAATAATTTACGTTTACGGCTTATATCACCACCATAACATTTTGCAGTTACATCTTTCCGCATCGCAGAAATAGTTTCTCTTGATATAACCTTTGCACCAATAGCAGCCTGTATCGCTATCTGGAACTGCTGGCGGGGAACCAGCTCTTTCAACTTTTCACAAAGCTTGCGCCCAAAATCCTGTGAACGTCCACGATGTATCAAAGCACTCAATGCATCCACCTTATCGCCATTCAAGAGAATATCCATTTTCACAATATCACTATCGCGGTAGCCAATAGGATGATAATCGAACGATGCATAACCACGGGTTTGCGATTTCAGTTTATCATAAAAATCAAAAACGATCTCGGTAAGTGGCATTTCAAATATCAACTCAACACGGGTTTGTGTCAGGTAACTTTGATTTACGAGAATACCACGTTTACCCAAACACAACGTCATGATGTTTCCTATATAATCAGGCTTGGTAATTATCTGCGCTTTAATAAAAGGTTCTTCTATCCGCTCTGTTCTTACAGGATCAGGAAACTCTGTCGGGTTATTTACAATTTTTTTATCGCCATTGGTCAATGTAGCAAAAAAACTTACGTTGGGCACCGTCGTAATTACGGTTTGATTAAACTCACGTTCCAAACGTTCCTGTATAATTTCCATATGCAGTAAACCAAGGAAGCCGCAACGGAAACCAAAGCCTAAAGCCTGCGATGTTTCTAATTCAAAAGTCAGCGAAGCATCATTCAGTTGCAGTTTATCCATACACTCACGGAGCTCAGCAAAATCGTCTGTATCCACCGGGAAGATGCCGGCAAAAACCATTGGCTTTACTTCCACAAAACCTTTTATCATTTCAGGATTAGGATTATTCGCCAGCGTCAGCGTATCTCCTACCCTTACTTCCTTTGCATTTTTAATACCGGTAATGATATATCCTACATCACCACAACCTACCTCCTGCCGCTCCGACATTTTTAGTTTTAAAATGCCCACTTCATCAGCTCCATATTCAAGGTCGGTAGAAACAAATTTTACTTTATCGCCTTTTTTAATTTTACCACTCATGATGCGGTAGTAAACAATGATACCGCGAAAACTATTGAACACACTGTCAAACACCAGTGCCTGCAGCGGCGCATTTTCATCACCCTGAGGCGCAGGAATTTTTTCTACTATCGCTTCCAGAATCTCAGGAACGCCCAATCCTGTTCTTGCACTGGCCAGTAAAATATCTTCTTTCTTACAGCCGATCAGTTCAATGATCTGGTCCTGTACTTCTTCCACCATGGCGCCATCCATATCAATCTTGTTGATGACAGGAATGATCTCAAGGTTATTATCAATAGCGAGATACAAATTAGAAATTGTTTGCGCCTGAATACCCTGCGATGCATCTACCAACAGCAGGCAACCTTCGCAGGCAGCAAGTGCACGGCTTACTTCATAACTAAAATCCACGTGGCCGGGAGTATCGATCAGGTTCAGAATATATTCCTGCCCGTTCTTATGCTGGTAATTGATCTGTATCGCATGGCTTTTAATGGTAATACCTTTTTCACGTTCCAGGTCCATATCATCCAGTACCTGGTCCATCATATCACGGTCGCTAATGGTGCCAGTGCTTTGTAATAACCTGTCAGCCAGGGTAGATTTGCCATGGTCAATATGTGCGATAATGCAGAAATTGCGGATATTCTTCATAAACTTTAAAGCCTCATTTTCAGGTGGGCAAAGGTAAAGGTTTTAGGTCGTTTAGAAGGCATTATGTTACCAGCATTTGAGCCCTGATTGAACGTCTGTTGCGACGCTCCGTTCAGGGGTTCGGTAATTCTATTTATCTTTCAATAAAGTGACATCTTAAATAATAAGTTATGAAAGAAATATTGGACAAATTTCCTTCAGGCCTTACCATATACTATTTTACTACTGCACTATTTTTTGCATTAATTGTTCGGTTCATTCTTTGCATTTTTAAAAGTTTAGCTCATTACAATGGAGAAACCATAAATGAGAACGATCAATTTGATAAGAAACTTATTGATGTAAGAAAAAAGTCTCGAATGTTTTACTTTAAAAAGTCTTTTTTAGGATTCAATGGGGAATATAAAATAGATGACTACTGGCTACCATATATCATTGGTTCCTTTGAATTAATTCTTTTTCCACTACTTTATGATAACGATCAAATGAAAATATTGGGAGGATGGCTCGCATTTAAGGCAATTGTAAATTGGGCAACTAGAAATTCTAGAACTGCTTATAATCGTTTCTTATTAGGAAATATGTTAGTACTACTTTTTTCATTTATTATGTATAAATGTTTTATCGTCTAAATTTTCGTTCTTGTTGGTAGTTCTCCGAAAGAAGCACGCCATCGTTGGTGTGAGGCCTGGGCAAGTGTTTAGCCCACCAACGGCAACCGATAAACAACAAAAATTCCAGCCTATCAGAGTCTTGATATGCCGGGCTCAGTCTATCAAAACCTTCAACTTAAAAAACTAGGTGAGACATCTCATCGTGTATTCCATTTGAACCATTTAATGCCAAGTGTGGTAAAAACAATTGTATAGCCAATGGTTACTAATAAAGATAAGGTTGTGTCCTGTGTCCATGTATGCGGGTCCATACTGGCAGAGAGTAATCTTTTCACTGCACCATATGGCGACCATCGCACCGCTTCTCCCAATTGGTGCCCCAGCATACCCAGCTCGCCAAACATACCGATCATGATAAAAACAAAATAGGTAAGACGTGTAACCGCATTGACCGTCTCCGGGTTTTTTATAAGCCCAACGATAGCCTGCCCCAATGCGAGATAAACTGTACCCCCGACAAATGCAGCGACAAAGCCCAATGCATAGCCGGCAGGGCTGAGACTTATTTTGTCGAAATAATATCCGGTTATAAATACAGCAGCGGTTACTGTTAATATCATTGCCAATTGCACCAGCAGGCGACTGAGCATAATAGACCAGGAAGGTATTGGGGCTACCCTTAAACGCTGAAACACTCCTTTATCACGGTCACGGGCAATCGCATTGGAATAACCCATCAGCCCGATCGCATTCAACCCGATCGTAATGGAATTGGAAAGCACAAAAGTTCCACCGAGTTTTTCTACCAGTCCTTTCCAGGAAATAAGTATTACAACCGGCACCAGTACTACAAGTATGACTGATCTTCTGTTGCGCCATTGCGTAGTAAAGTCGGCACGAAGCAGGGAAGAAAGTACAGTTGATATGGATGGTATAGTAGTTTGCATGTTTGTTTTTTTGTTATGAACGAATAGCTTTCCCGGTAAGACCGATAAATACATCTTCAAGTGTGATCTTTCCTTTACGTGAAGCGCTGATCACTTCCGGATCGTTGCGATGCTTTTCTATTAAAGAGGCAGGTGTATCAATGGTAATGATCTTTCCATGATCAATAATGGCGATACGATCACATACAGCTTCGGCTTCTTCCATTGAATGCGTCGTAAGCAGGACGCCATGATCTTTTTCCCGCAAGGCCTCCATACGTTCCCATAGCTGACGGCGTGATTGCGGATCAAGACCCGTAGTCGGTTCATCCAGCAATAGCAGCCGCGGTTCATGTATCATGGCTATCACCAGTGATACACGTTGCTGCTGTCCGCCGGAAAGTTGTCCGAAACGCTTTGAGCCTGCATCTTCCAATTTGATATTCGATAATATTGTCCGCAACTTTTCATCATTCATTTCCACAGCATGAATGCCCGCATATAATTTCAGGATTTCCATTACAGAAAGTTCGGGTTGAAAACTGGTGGCCTGTAATTGCACACCGAGATTGGCACGTACATGCAATGGCTTATCCTTAATACTGAAACCTGCTACGGTAATATTGCCCGACTGTGGTTTCAGCAATCCTTCTATGGCACTTAATGTACTGGTTTTACCTGCGCCATTTGGTCCGAGTAAACCAAATATCTCTCCTGGTTTTACATCAAAAGAAACTTTGCGTACCGCCTGGAAGCTGCCGTAAAAAATATCCAGCTCCTCTACTTGTAAAACTGATTTCTGAATTAGATTATCCATCCGAAAAAATTGATTAGACTGTTTGAACCAGGTTGTAAAATAAACAGGTGAGTAATAATAGCTGCAACTACACTTCCTGTTTTTAAAATTTAAGACCAACTAATGTAGTTAATTTTTCTGTGTGCACAGGTTTTTATCCGTCATAACATCTATATTCGATTACACCAACAGAGCCTTGTCAGCATTAAATTTTAAAATTCACAAATGAATCTTCTAGGAAATCTCGTCTGGCTTTTATTCGGGGGCTTGTTCGCAGCAATTGGATATTTAATTGGCGGCCTTGTATTGTGCATTACAGTTATAGGAATTCCCTGGGGTCTTCAGTGCTTTAAACTGGCAGGATTAGTCTTATGGCCCTTCGGAAAAAAAGTAGTGTATGACAGTTCCAATGCCGGTTGCCTGGGAATGTTGGCAAATATCATATGGCTGATTTTCGGAGGACTGTACACAGCCATCATTCATATTATCATGGGAATTTTATTATCTATTACAATAATTGGTATTCCCTGGGGCCAGCAACATTTTAAGTTGGTTGAAATATCTTTAATGCCTTTTGGTAAGAAAATAATCTGGGATTGATTTTTTTTCCTCGCCTTAGTTCATGTCCGTAAAATAAAATGTCTTAATTAAACTTAGCCGCTATATAAGCAGCCAGGTTCTCATCACTCATTTTATTGGAAGTGCTTTCCAGTGTAACGGTATTTTTAAACTGCGCTGTATCTTTCATGTAACGCATTAACTGCTCCTGCGAAGTACCAGTACCAGTCAAATGTACTTCCTCAGCGTTTTGCATGTAGGATAAAATTTCTTTAAAAAATTTATGCTGTAATGTTCGTTCATCATTGTGTTCGTTTTTTTCACTGGTATTATGTTCGGCACCGGCATTGCCCGCAATACCGAGCACCGTAAAATCTTCAGCAGTTGCATTGGCCCTGCCTACTACTGTTGCATGATGCGTATCCATCCATACACCAAATTGTTTTTTGTTCTTTTGTGTCATACTTAAAGATTTGTTTGTTTATACCGGTAGCTTTCACATACCTCGTTGAATTAATTGTATCATTCTGCTTTTAATGAACCGCCGCTACCTGTTCATAAAAAAACAGAAACCACGAATCATTTAAACCACACATTGATAGTTTTATTTTTTCAATGTTCTGATGAAATTTACAAGACTCCAGATATCATCGTTTTCAGGAATTTTCTTTTTGAAGCCAGGCATATTATCCCGTCCTTTTGCAGTTTTATAATAAAGTGAGCCATCTGACTGAGACTGAGTAGTAGCTTTTGAAAAATCTCCCGGCTCAGTATCTAATTGTGATGCCTTGGTTCCATCACCCAATCCCTTTTTACCATGGCAAGACTGGCAGTGGATTACCCATAATGCCTTACCATCTGCAATGGAAGAAGCCTCAGGCTTAATTGGGTTAACTTTATTTTTATCTGCATCTGGAACCGGCCATGGTTTTGGCTGGTCTGTTTTCTTCAGGTCAAAACCGGCGACAACTATCCCGGTAATGATTGCCAGCATTACAACAGGTATTTTCATTTTAATTTGTATTTATAAATATGAGATTAATAAACTAAAAAATAATCCGTTCTGGAATTCTATAGAACGACCATAATGGCACAACTCATCCCGCAACGTTTCAACTTTTCGGCCTGCTTTTCTAAGTATGATATAAAGCAGGAACGATGCTTTGAACCCGCCTGCAAATAAAGGTCAGTTCGTTTTTTTTAATAACTATTACACAATTGCATATAGAATTTATATTATTCATAGTTTCTCCTCGTTGGATTTCTGTTATTAAACAAATCAGGGCTGGTACAATAAAAAATGGTGAGTGGCATCATTTAACATGCTAAGACGCATCATGTTTTTCATTCACTTTTTTTCCGGATATTACAGCATAAATAAAACTATGTGGTGGCAGTATGTATTGGTTTTCTTAGGCGCCGTATTAATGGATATCACTCCACTTCCTTTACCCCCGGCATTTACCATCATGATCTTATTGCAGATAACATTTGGCCTTTCTGTATGGCCGGTGATCGTTGTAGGAGTCATTGGTTCCATCGTAGGCCGGTATATTCTTACCCTTTATATTCCTGTTATATCCGACAGGATATTTATACGAGCAAAAAATGAAGACATCCGGTTCCTTGGCAATAAACTAAAAACCAAGGGCTGGAAAAGCCAGCTCTTCATCCTGTTTTATACATTGTTGCCATTGCCTTCCACACCCTTATTTGTTGCAGGCGGTATAGCGAAAATGAAACCTATCTACATCATACCTGCTTTTTTTGTTGGCAAATTTACCAGCGACAGCATTGCCGTATTTATGGGCAAGTTTGCTGCAGAAAATACAGAGAGTTTGTTATTGGGTATGCTGTCATGGAAATCTATCGCAGGGTTGCTGACTGGACTTTTTTTTCTTTTTATGTTAGTGTTTATTGACTGGCGGTCACTGCTACAGGAAAAAAAATTAAGGCTGAAGTTTAATATCTGGAAATAAAAACAGAAGCCTGCATTTCAAAAGCCCACAGCTATCAAAAGATAGAGAAGAAAAGGAAATCAATACCCTCGTACAATAAATTACTATCTTTAAAAAGTCCTGCCCTTTTGTATCCCCAATTAAATTTCCACCTAAACAACTTCATATGAAATCGATTTTTTTATTTATTACTGCTATCACTGTTTGTTACGGATGCAATTCTAAAAAAGATTCACCTGCTGCTGAAAATGAAGCCCTCGCTATTAAAAAGGAATTACCCTCTGCAGCCATACAAATAAAATCGGCACTACTAGCTGCCCCAGCTGAAAAAAGAGATGGTTGTACAGTTTATGGCTATTCACCCGATAAACAACTCATCCTTCTAAAACAAGGCACCAACGAATTGATCTGTCTTGCCGATAATCCAGATGAACCCGATTTTTCTGTAGCCTGTTATGTTAAGGAACTGGAACCTTTTATGCAAAGAGGTCGTGAACTAAGAAAGCAAGGCATTAAAGATGATTCGTTATTTAATGAACGGGAGAAAGAAGTAAAAGCAGGCACATTGCAAATGCCAAAGCAACCTGCAGCCTTGTATGTATATTCTTCAAAAGAGGAAGATTATAATCGCACAACCGGTGACGTAAAAAAGGGATACCTGCGTTATGTAATTTATATGCCTTATGCAACAGTCGCAAGTACGGGTTTGCCGGAAAAACCATCTGCTGATGGCATGCCATGGATCATGAATGCCGGAACACATAGTGCACATATTATGATCAATCCTTAATAATATTCACTCAAGTTATATACCGCATTAATTCCTCTGTGATGCGTCGGGTATCAACGACAAACTATAATCACCGTTTCGGTATGACAGACTCCGGTGTTTTCTGCATACCCCATCCTCCCATAACTTAACTTTACCATCAATCTTTTTATTATGGAAATTACTATACGGGAGATTCATCCCGATGATGTCGTTGCTATTAATGCACTTTCAAAACAATTGGGTTATCCTTTAACCGAAGAACAAACACTTCAGAATATCAAACTGGTACTGGCCAGTAAAGATCATACTGCTTTTGTCGCAGTGCATGAAAACAAGATAGCAGGATGGCTTGGACTTGCACATACAATCCTGATCGAAGTGTTGCCTTATTGCGAGATCAATGGTATAGTAGTAGATGAAGCCTACAGGGGAAAAGGCGTAGGCAAACTGCTGATTGAAAAAGCAAAGCAATGGGCAAGAGAAAAAGGAAATACTAAATTAAAACTGCATTGTAATATCATAAGAACCGAAGCACATAAGTTTTACGGGCATCTTGGATTTATAGAAACCAAACAACAGAAAAATTTTGAATTGAATATCTGAAGGATGATTAACGTTGTTCTATAAAAATCCGGCAACAAATTTGAACAGAACAGCGTAATTATTTTTAAGCATGAACAAACGACAACCTTCACTTGTATTTTGTATTCTAATGGATATAATTGGTTATGCTACTTATACTGTTCCTTTTTTGGGAGAAATTGGTGACATAGTATGGGCGCCTGTTTCAGCTATTATTTTCTACGCCAGCTTTGGAGGATGGAAAGGTGCTATCGGTGGCATTGGTAACTTCATTGAAGAATTGTTACCCGGTACCGATTTCATTCCAAGTTTTACCATCATGTGGTTCCTTCAGCAAAACCAAAAGAAAAAAATAAGTATGCCAACCCGGTTTTCAAGATAACTGGCCTACAACAACTGGAAAACGGGGTTACATATTTTTATCTTTCTTTCTGTCGGCTTCTTCTTTCGACTCCTTATCATTTTCCTCAGCGTTTTCTTTAGCGTTTTTCACGACAGAAGAGACAGGTCCTTCCATGTGTTCCTGCGGGTCCGTTGTATGCAGAGTTTCCGGATCGGGTTTTAATCCCGGACCTTTCTGGCCTTTATCTTTTTTCTTGTCTTTAGTTTGATTTGCCATATTCAATATTTTTTTACATACATAAAATACCAAATTTCAGACCATTCAGTGTTGGTTCGTTATTTGAAGCCTGGAAATAGTTGTGGTACAACAGATACTATTAAAACATATCTTACTTGATCCAAAGACAACCCAGCGTTATTTATGACCATAAAATTTAACTCTATTCAGCTTACACTGGTCATTTTTTGGCTGCTGCTGTTTCCTTCCTGTCCCCCAAAAGAATTCGTGGAGCCTGCAACAGAAACGGAGGCTGTTATTAATAATGTTGTTCCAAATGATACTGTTGCTATTAGTCATGATACTGTTATTACTCCTCCGCCTTCTGTAACAATTATTCCTTACAGTTCCCACCCTATCAATACCGGCTCCACCACACCGAAAGAATTGCTGGCCTATGCAAATACATTGATTGGTATACCCTACAAATATGCCTCTACTGATCCGTCTATTGGATTTGACTGCTCAGGCTTTATCACCTATGTATTCAACCATTTTAAAATAGCCGTTCCGAGATCCTCCATTGATTTCACCAATGTAGAACGGGAGATAAAACCTGGCGATGCAAAACCCGGGGATATTGTTCTCTTTACCGGAACGGATACTACAACCCGTGACGTAGGTCATATGGGTATCCTTACTTCAACTGAAAATGGAGATTATTATTTTATTCATTCCACATCTGGAAAAGCAAACGGTGTCACCATCAGTCCGCTGAATAAATATTATGCTGTCCGTTTTGTAAAGATCATCCGAATCTTTCCGCAGAATGATATCGATCTTTAAATTGTTATTCTCCGGATGTGGCGAATATATTCCCCACTATGGGATTTTTTTAGGAGCCGAAGCCTGATGCAATGAATAGTATAAGCTTCTCATGATTTACCAATGGGGTATCGTGCAACTACAGCACATGGCATAGTTTTAGAATATAACAGCGTTGTTAATAAGAATTATGTAAGTATTTTATTTTATTATATAAGCTTCCGGTTAATAATGTATTCATCTTTATAGCTGGTAGTATTCGATCATCATATTTATCAACACTAAAACCAAATGAACATGAAACCATCATTTAACTTCAACGCTACATTAAAAAAGTATTTTTTGATAATTGCAGTTTTCTTTTTTCAAGGCCTTGCATGGGCACAAGATAAAAAAGTAGATGTAGACATAAGTGTGGGTAAAAAAGAAAGTGATTGGTATCAGCAGCCATGGGTTTGGGTTGTTGGGGGAGCAATTTTTCTATTAATACTGGTAGGTCTTTTAAAAGGCGGAGGCAAGAAAGAATGACCTGGTACAGATTTATTATTATTTTTTTCAAAATAAATTTATATGCAAAATTGGCTTAGAACATTATTAGCAGGTTATGCTGGTTGGAAATGGGGCGGCGGCTGCCTTGGATTTATTGCAGTTTTTGCAATTGTATATTTTTTACTTGGAAAATGCTGAGTTTATCCGGACATAGCCCCTTATCATCGTAACTTAATTTTGGATGAAAGGTGTATTTATAGTGCATATCCCTAATAAACTGGCATATATTTTTCATTAGTTTAAACAAACGTATTTGTATGCCTAAAGCAAAAAGTAAAAAACCCGAGGCAGATGTTCCCAAAAAATCTTCTTCAAAGGGATTAACAGCAACCGAAATTGTAAGAAAAAAAATGCGGGAAAACTCGACTATAACGGAAGAGGATATGAAGAATGTGAGAATAGATGTGTCTTTACCAAAAGATAAAGCACACGAACCTCTCCCCATTCCTGCTAACCCTGAACGACCAAAGGATGAAGATAAAGACAATAAAACAACAACTCCCTGGGATGTAATCAGTGAGTGATTATGTAATAGTTATTTATTTTTTATTTGTTGCTGTTTTAAAATGCCATTATTGCAAATTGTGATTTTATCATTTAAACATCTTTCCTTCAAAAAAGCCGGGATTCTTTCGCCAGGAATGTTAATGTGGACTATCGGCAGTTCACTGCTCATTAATATAGCCTACCTTACAAGTATACCCAAAAAACATACATGAAAATCACTAGTATAAAACTGGCATGGCTGGTTTTGTTTTCCGTTTTTGGATCTGCGGCCATTGGCCAGTACAACTGGAAACTAAGTAAAGATGAGGACGGAATAAAAGTTTACCTCTCGGAAGTAAAGCATTCAAAATTTAAAAATATAAAAGTAGAGTGTACCCTTGAAGGAACCTATGATAAATTGATGGCTGTGCTAAATGATGTAGACAATCAGAAAAGCTGGGTATACAATAATATAAGCTCTTCCATCCTGAAAAGGATGAGTGCCAATGAATTTTATTATTATACAAAAACCCATTTACCCTGGCCGATGACAAACAGGGATGCTGTTATTCATCTGAAAATGAATAAGGACAGTCTTAACCGTTTTTTGAAGATCTCAGCCGTGAGTGTGGCGGGCTTGGTGCCTGAAAAAAGCGACTTAGTAAGAGTGCCCCGGTCAGATATAAGCTGGTATGTTATTATGCCAACACCAAAAACAATCAGCATCGTTTATATATTCGATGCAGAGCCGGGAGGCAGTCTTCCTGCATGGGCGGTCAATATGTTTACCGAAAAAGGACCATATGAAAGTTTTAAAAAATTATCAAAACTGCTGAAATAGATTTTATTCCTCCCCGTTCTGTTTGTTTGCTTTACGCATTCTTTTTAACTCTCTTATTAACCAGATTACAACAGGTATAGTAACTGCAAGTATAAAGCCAATGATGATATAATTTAACCAGGGCTTTAGTAATGGTCTGCTACCGATAAAATAACCGACTAGCACAAAACTCAGTACCCAAACGGTTGAGCCGGTAATGGTGAGTAAAGCAAACTTGCGAAAATTCAGCCCCACCATGCCCGCCACAATTGATGCAAATGTGCGGATGATAGGTAAATACAACCCAAGTGTCAATGCGAGCCAGCCATACTTTTTATAAAACGATTCTGCTGTTGTAAGATGCTGCTTTTTAAAAAAACGAGAATCTTTTCGTTTATATAACAAAGGTCCTGTCTTCCATCCGAACCAATAACCTGTTAGGTTACCTGCAATTGAAGCAATGGCCAGTAAAATACAGATTGTGAAAATATTATAATGCAAATCACCGGTTGCTGCAAAAATTCCCGCTGTAAATAATATGGCGCCGGTTGGTACAAAAAAGCAGAAGAATAAGCCAGTACTGCCATAAACCAAAAGAAAAATGAGCAGTAACCCGCCGTACCTGATTAGTGACTCAATATCAAAAATGGATAAAAACATAGCGAACAATATTGTTTTACATCAATTTATGGCAACTCCATAAAGATAATGATCATTAAAATCTTTTAGTCATGGCGTTATGGGCACATTAGCATAATGTTTGTATTCAGAAAAAATGTTTTAGATTTATAACCCACAAATTTGATTTTATTATGTCTTATAAAAAATATCATTTGGTGAATTGGACACTTCTTTTAGTTTCTGTATTAATTCTTTTGTTGGTGGTGCTTTGGGGACATTTTGTTGTGCTTAAATAGCAGTGTTTTTTTATTGCAGTTGGTACTGGAAATAAAAGAAATTGGGCAAACACTGATTTGCTCAACGATTATACCCTTTCACAAGATGGCTTTGAAAAAAGAGAAAGAAGCAAAATTAAATGAGATCCTGACTGCTGAGCAACAACAAAGTACAAAGAGATGATAGAGAAAAAGAAAAAGGAGATAAGCTCAAAACCATCAAGATCCTAAATCACTAATTGATCTTTTGACAAAAAAACTGGTTAGAAATACCGACTTTTTTGTTGCCTGATTTTCAAAATACTCCTCATAAGTTGATGGCTTAAATAAAAAAGTTCCGCCCGGATTGGATTTAAAACCCGGGCGGAACAAAATTCCGTTATATAATTTATTTCTACCTGTTGTATGAATATGTGTTTACATAAGCCGCCAGTTCATTTCTTTTAGTCTGGCTTGCCAGCACATCATACATTAAACTAAAATTCTGCGGATCGGTGATGTTATTATATGAAGATTTGGCTAGTTGCAGGCGGTTATCTTCATCACTCACCAGTTGAATTAATTGTTTGGCCTGCGCCACGGTGAAATAATTATTTTCATTATTGAAAATATCTGTCAATGCAGACATCTTTGCTCCAAGTCCCCAACGATTACTCACATCATTATATATAACATTAAAATTTGCATCCGTCATTGGAATTTTTTCAGTTGTATAGACAGTACTGCCATTATAGTTATAATTATTTCTCACATAAGTATCCAATTCAGTCCTGCTGGATTGACTGGCTAATAAATCGTATAACTGGCTGAAATTAGCCGGATCCACTACATTATTATATGCAGATTTTGCAAGTTGCAGCCTGTTTGGTTCTGAACTTACCAATTGAATAAGTTGCTTTGACTGCACTACAGTGAAGAAATTACTTTCTTTATTAAAAATATCCGTTAATGCAGACATCTTTGCTCCAAGTCCCCAACGGTTCTCAACACTACGATATAGCGTATTAAAATCAGCATCACTCATTGCTGTTTGCAGAATTCCGGCATTATTGCCATCAAATGAATTTACAAAACGGGTCAACTCATTCCTGCTGGATTGGCTACTGAGTAATTCATGTATTCTCGAAAAATTCGCAGGATTGGTAATCCCTCTATAAGATTGTTTTGCAAGATAAAGCCTGTTTGTTTCACCAGAAACCAACTGAATCAATTGCCTCGCTTGAGCAACAGTATAATAATTATTTGTATTACTAAATATGCCTAAGATATATGAAACTTTTGCGCTGGTCGTTGTTTGCCGCTGTGCAGCACGGTAAAAATTATTAAACCTGTTTGTGGTCATAGCAGTTGTATTACCGCTGTTGTTAGCATTATAATCACTTACATATGCTGCCAGGTCATTTCTGTAGGCCGTGCTATTTAGCAAACTATACAGTTGAGTAAAATTTGCGGGATCCGTAATACTCCGGTAAGATGCCTTTGCTAAACTAAGCCTGCTACTCTGCGAATAAATCAACTCAATCAGTTGCTTTGCCTGTGCAACAGTGAAATAGTTACTTGTATTTGCAAATGCATTGTTTACTAAACTCAGCTTTGTATTGGCCTGGTTTTGATTTAGCACACTCCTGTACAATACATTGAAATTTGCATCTGTCATTGGCACACCATAAGCTCCCGTGTTATTGCTTGTCCACTTTGTTTCCCTTTGCTGCACACTTCCATTTGCAGCAATATTGATAGAAAGATCATATCCTGAGCGGAGATAAAAAACGGTAGTGTTTCCGGTATTATTTACTTCACCAGTACGTATGATCTGTAATGTATGTTGACCAGGTTGGAGGTCTGTGATACTAACAGGAGTATTAACTCCTGAATTATTAATATCGTTGCGAATATCATAACTTTTGCTATCAACAATTACCCGTTCATTATCTGCTCCACGTACATTAATAGTTAGGGTACTGCTACTTTGTGCAAACACTGATATCGCAGTAAAGCAGGTTACAAAAAAACTTAATATCGTTTTCATAAAGGTTTTGTTTTTATTAAATAAAATGATACATGCTATAAAAACAAAGTCTATACCAATAAGGATAAGATGCAGATTTACAATAACAGTGAAAAATAAAAGAGAAAGGGGGAATATTTTGCTCAGTTATTTTTATTTACAAAAAATTGTACAAATAAAGTCCCGTCATAAGAATAAATGTCTCCGTCAGAAAACTCAGGCTTCAATAAAATTCTTTTACTTTTAAAAGAGTCAGTTTTTATGGAATGAAAATCAGCTACGCCAAAATCAAATCATTGGTTCAACTCTATGATTTGTTACCAGAAAATGAAAGGATGATATCCTTTGGGAATATATTGAAGTGGGTAAGCTGATAAAAAAGAGTGAGTTATTCTGGCGATCTTTTTACTCCGTCAGTTATCAGCAATCGCAATAACTGGTAAATAATAAATCCGCAGCAAGCCCCTGCAGTATTCAGCACCACATCATCCACATCTGTACTACGATAACTGGTGGCCAGTTGTAACAGTTCAATTCCGACTGAAGTAAGAAAACAAATAACGGTAACTACAAAAAAACTAACGGGCCTCCTTAATTTTTTATACAGCAATGGAAGATAAATCCCTAATGGTAATAACATCACAAAATTTCCCGAATTCTGTTTACCAAAAGTTTTATAGATATTGATCGTTCTAAATAAAACAAGGTTTACATGATCTTTTCTCTCTACCCGCTGCATCATATTGCCCCACCAGTCATGCATTGATACTTCGCGGAAAAGAATAAAGTATCCTGTGAGTGTAAGCACTGCAAATACATACACAAAAAAACTTGAGAGTACCAATCTTTCAAAAAAATTATTCTGCTTTCTCCTGGTTGTAACAATGATGATCCATGCATAAAACAGCAAAACGGTTATTGCCAATCCTGCTACTCGCTTAAAACTTGTTCCACTATATCTTTCTGCGTACAATGTTTGGAGGTAAAACAGGCTTACAATAAATACCGGCAGAACAATTAATATTTTTTTCAGCGTATTATTCATAAAAGAAGCAGGCTGTAAAATAATTCTAAAAATCCATACTTGTTAAATCCTCATAGAAGCAATGCACTAACAAAGAGTGATTTAAAACGATTCCGGACGATCCATTAACATTCACTAATTCTTTGGCATCGTTTTTCTACTATAGGGAATGAAAAACGAATTATTAATTATTAAAAACTCAGTTATGAAAAAAGTTTTATCATTTATTGCCGTAACTGCAGTGATAACTGTAGTAATGGTAGCTTGCAACAGCAAAACAGACAATGCAAAAATTGATGCTACTGAAATGGCACAATTTGAGGCTTGGAAAGCCACACAGGAAAAACCTGTAATACAGGAAAAAACTGTTGTGGTTAAGAAAAAAGCACCTGCCCGTCCTGTGGTTTATCAAAGTCCTGTTATGAAGGATGAAACACAAAATACGGCTAAAGTAAAAAAAGGCTGGAGTAAAGCTGCAAAAGGAACCGTGATTGGTGCCGCTTCAGGAGCCGTAATTGGTGCTGTAGTAAACAAACGTAACCGTGCAGCCGGTGCTGCCATTGGTGGTGTTATTGGTGGTGGCGGTGGTTATGTGATCGGACGTTCAATGGACAAGAAAGATGGTCGCTATTAGCAGCGAAGGATGATCAATACTTAAACGGGGCTTTTAACAAGCCCCGTTTTTCATTTTTACCTCTGCCAGCTATCTTTGCTGCCTAATCAGTATTTATGAAATACAGTATTCCTGTCTTTATTACTATTGCGATCCTGTTAATCTTTTCCTGTTCAAGAAGTGATGGAGGAGGGAACACTAATTCATCAAAAGGGAAAATTGAATTTCGTTTAACAGATGATCCATACTTCTATAAGTATTTCAAGATCGATTTTGATAAACTTGAATATAATACAAGTCCTGATCCATCAACTACTACCGGCTGGGTAGAAATTCCGCTTCAAAATAAAGGGATCATTGATATCATTCAGTATTCCAATGGCAGAGAACTTCCGTTGGGTAACCTGGAATTATTACCGTCAACAGTAAAGCTGTTGCGAATTAAATTTGGCACAAGAAATTCATTTGGCATTAATACTTTTCCCTACGGCGGTAGCACTTCTTTTTTTGACATGGAGCTTCATCCCTCTATTGCAAATGGTTTAGTAATTCCATTTAATGTAAATGTGCAGGCCGGAGCTACCAATAAAATTTATTTTGATTTTGATTTTGATGCCCGCAAATCAAGAATACAAACCGGGAGCACAACTTTCCAGCTCTTACCCTCTGTTCGTGTATTTGAATCTTCAGGTGTATCTGCTATTGAAGGCCGCTTGTTACCAATGTTGGCCCAACCTTATGTAAGAGTAATTTATTTGAATCATACCAGCCCACAGGATTTTACGGATACTGCATATGGCTATCCTGATGAAGCCGGGTATTTCAGAATACTGGGTGTAAATCCTGACAAAGCCTTGCCTGATTCTTCAACAGGTTTGCAAAAAGTTGAATTTTTACCTCGCTTTTTCCCGCAGCCACCTTATCAATCACAAGAACGTTTAGTACAGCTAATAAGAAACGGAACAGTTAATACCGATGAAATAATTCTTACGCAGTAAATAATTTTTTAAAAAAAGCAGCCATAAAAAATTATGGCTGCTCCTACACAATAGCCACTATTCTATTTTAAACGAATAGACATACCTAATTGCCCTACATAACTATGATCAACGATATTATCAAATCTTGATACATCTGTAAGACCAAAATTATACCGTCCATAAAAGCCAAGGCTGTAGGTTGCTTTTACACCTACACCTATATTTAATCCAACTTGAGTAGGTGCAAAATCATCCTTTACATTATAATTTGTACCACCACCCTTATCCTGCGCACTGGCTAATATTCCCAACTGAGGACCAAATTCAAAATACAGTTGTTTAACCGGGAAGTATTGTATCATCAATGGTATCTGTACATAATCAAGAGCCAACGTTCTTTGTTCCACATCTGAAAAATACCGTTGTCCTTCTCCAGAGTATAATACTTCAGGCTGAAAACACCAGCGGTTGTTGATGGTATGATGAAGAAATAAACCCGCATGTGCACCGACACGGCTATCTCCATTAAAACCGGTTAAACTTGCAAAATTAAATCCTCCTTTAATACCCGCCCCTATCTGTGCCCTGGTTGTAAAAGCCGAAATACTTAATACTGCTAACAGTATCATAGTTTTTGTTTTCATGTTACATGATTTTGCTCCAGGCTATGTTTTTCAAAGACGGTGCCAATACATGTATCCGACTTATTTGATAAATGAAACTCAGTCCAAAAAAATGTTATTCTGGCGTTTAACCGCATTGCCTGTCTGAAAACAGTTTGTTAAAACATCCATGTAAACTGCATTTTACTTCGTAGTGCTGGCATGCTGTGATTGTTTTGATTTAAATATTAACAATGTCCAAATCGGTTATCACAATTGGTTAATACAGCTTCACATTCATTTAACGCAAACTGGCCTGATTGTTTTAGATACATGATTCGTCATCAAAATTGATTTACTAAAAATTAAGAATCATTATGAAAAAAATACTACTTACCCTCGCTCCGGCGATGATCCTGTTTGCTTCTTGCAAAACATCAAATATCCGGGAACCCGAGTACCGGGAAATTCGTGATGTCCGCATCAAAGATGTAGGCCTGTTGAAAACAACAGCTGGATTGGATATAGTTTATTACAACCCTAATAATTTCGGTGTACAGGTCAACGATGCTGATGGTGATGTATATGTTGACAATATTTTACTTGGCCGTTTCAGTCTTGATGAAAAAATAGATGTGAAAAAACACAAGGAATTTGTAGTGCCGGCAGTACTGAAATTAAATAACCTTAATGCTTTTATCAATCACAAGGAAATCTGGAATAAAAAGGAGGCAAAAATCCGTATAGAAGGTAGGGCAAGAATGAAAAAAGCTGGTTACAGTACTGACGTACCTTTTAAATATGAAGGCATACAGAATATTGAAAACCTAAAGGAACTGGTTTTAAAAAAATAAAAACATCATAAGTTTAGAAAAATCCAGGCGATATCGTCTGGATTTTTTTATTTATAGACTTTATAGGGGCAATATTCCCTATGAGTGATCGTTTATTATTCATTGTTGAAAGAATTCTATCCACCCTTCACTATCCCTTGTAAAGCCACACGATCAGTCAAACCAAATTTTCAGTTATGAAAAAAATAGCTGTACTGCTTATTGTTGCCGGTCTTACATTCAGCAAATCTTCATGGTCGCAAAAAAAGTTAACGCTATCAGGTTTCATCGGTAGCGGTGTTTCTTTTTTTGGTGGGCCGGGTGCTGTAAGCAAATCCACTTATTACCGTAGCCCTGTTCCTTTTCCCAATTTTACTACTGATGTGGATACAATGGCTGTTCCTTATGGAAATAAGCCATATACCAATTTCTTAGCAGGTATTAATGCAGGTATGAAGTTTCCTTCAAAATGGATACTACGCTTTAGTATACAATATGAACATACCGGTGGAAGATTGGATGTTGACAGCATTACAACCCCACCAGTGAAATATAAAACGACAGGAACCTATTCCCGACAATATGATAATATTTCCTTCAATCCGCAGATCGGGAAAGTATTATCACAAAAAAAATTATCATTCATTTTATTTGCAGGTGTTGACTATACCTCAAAACTTGCAATGGGTGATGAGTGTGAATTTAAAGATCAGAATGGTCAAAACACAATTATTGGCTACTCAGGTGGTGAACCGGAAGTAAATGATTTCAGGGTTACATTGGGAGCTTCAGTATCCTACAAAAAATGGGGTATAGATATTAATTATAAACATGGCCTTACCAACTATAATAAATATGGTACTGATAAAGTGTTTTCAAGAATTTTTCACCTCCGTTTGCAATTTGCTTTTTTAGATAAGAGTATTTAGTAGTTCACTTTAGAAACGCAGGATATTTTCAACCCGGTTAAGTTCATCAGTGCTAAAGTCAGTATTTTCCAGGCAGTCGATATTATCTTTTAACTGTGAAGCTGCACTGACACCTACTAAAACAGAAGTAACACGTTTATCTTTCAATAACCATGCAATTGCCATTTGGGCTAGTGACTGTCCCCGCTGTTGCGCAATCTCATTCAACTGTCGCACTTTTGAAATCACTTTCTCTGAAATTGCTTCTTTAGTAATGGCGCCATTGCTCAATCCCCGGCCCACTCTTGAATCAGCAGGTATTTCTTTCAGGTATTTATCAGTAAGTAATCCCTGTGCCAAAGGTGAGAATGCAATACAACCGATCCCTTCATCACCCAATACATCCATCAAACCATTTTCTACCCAACGATCAAACATAGAATAACGTGGCTGATGGATCAAACAAGGAGTTCCTAACTGTTTTAAAATTGCTACTGCTTGTTTTGTTTCTGCGGCTGAGTAACTGGATATACCAACATACAATGCTTTTCCTTGTCTCACTATTAGGTCAAGTGCCGACATTGTTTCTTCCATCGGTGTATCCGGATCAGGCCGGTGAGAATAAAAAATATCTACATAATCTAATCCCATTCTTTTCAAACTCTGATCAAGGCTTGCAACTAAATACTTTTTTGAACCCCACTCACCATAAGGGCCGGGCCACATATAATATCCTGCTTTTGATGAAATGATCATTTCATCACGGTAGCCTGTAAAATTTTCTTTCAGAATTTTTCCGAAAACTTTTTCAGCTTCACCGGGAGGCGGGCCATAATTATTAGCAAGGTCAAAATGAGTGATGCCACTATCAAATGCTGTTCGGACAATCTTCCTGGCAGTTTTATAATCATCCACATTACCGAAGTTGTGCCAGAGACCTAAAGAAATTGCAGGTAGCATTAAGCCACTTCTGCCACAGCGGTTATACTGCATATTATCATATCGTGTTATTGATGCTTTGTATGCCATAGATTCAAAGTTAAATGACCATTTTTATTTTGTATAAACTTATAATGCCAAAAGACTGCATCCTCTTAAATCACTGCCATCCATCCTACCTAATATTTCAAAACCCCCATCAGGATATATTTTTCCTACATCATCAGTAGCTATAAAGGAGCAGGAATAAATATTGGCGAGGTCAATGATATTGATAGCTCCACTCCCCTGCGTATTTACTGAAAAAGGATCTTCATCATCCCTTACCAGCATTTTCATCCAGGGCGGGCAGTTGAATATGCCCTCACCTCTTGAATAAGCTTGTGAAAGTAATTCGGTCATTCCATATTCTGAATGAATAGTACTGACACCAAATGATCTTTTTAATACCCGGTGCATTTCATCCCTTATCAGTTCTTCTCTGCGGCCCTTCATGCCACCGGTTTCCATTATTACTGCATTCCTTAGGGACAATTTTTTTCGCTCAGCAAAATCAAGCAATGCAAAGCTGACCCCAATAAGCAGGACCGGCTGATCATTTTTCTCCAGTTCAAATAAGACTTCGGCCAGTTGATCAAAATCATACATATAAAAACTGCTATGCAGGTTACCTGTTTTTTGTACCAGCCTGTTCACCATATGAACCAGTGATGAGTTTTTTCTTTCAAGATAAGAAGGCAACAAACCGATGATGCACCATTTTTCAATGTCTCCGTAGAACTGCTGAAAGATCTTTGTAAATACCTGTTCGTACCAGGCAACGTTTTTTATAAAATGCCTGCTATTGATAGTGCCGGTAGTGCCGCTGCTTTCAAAAACCGTTTCTGCAACAAAAGAACCTGTTTTTATTTCATGCGATTTGAAAAAACGAATAGGCAAAAAGGGAATTTGCTCAGGGTTTTCTACCTTCTTTGCATCGGCACCTATAGCATTCACATAAGCACGGTAAACGCCGCAGTTGGCATATTGATGCCTGAAAACTTCAAGGGCAAGCTCCGGAAAACCCGCATCTGTAACATTTAAAATTTTATGCTTCCATTCACCCGTCATTTCGCTTTACTTTCGGTAAAAGATGTAAATTTGGTTATAATCCCTTTTTATGAAGATGAAAATCGTTGCGCTGCTACTTGGTTTTTCAGTTCTGCTTTTTATAGCATGCAAAAAAGATAAGTTTACCACAGAGCCGCAGCTTAAATTTAAATCCATTTCACCCACAACTGCAATAAAAGGCAATATTATCAATTTAAATGTATCCTTTACGGATGATGAAGGAGATATACAGGATACCGTTATCCTGGTAACTAAAAGATACAATAGTACAGGTGGTATTTTTACGCTGGATACTTTGAAGGTAAGAATGGACCCTGATGGCATTCCCGTTGCAAGAGATGGTGATCTCAATGTAAAATTCTGCTATGGTGAGTTTGTGACCGGCGCCCTTTTCCTTAATCTTGAAGCCGTGGATCGGGAAGCATCTTTTGGACTTATGATTAAAGATAAAGCCGGGCACCGCAGCAACTACGTAGAATCTGATAAAGTAATGCTGAAGAAACTTTGATGATTTGAAAAAAGTTTTCATACAGGCAATTTCCGTTTTTTTTTATTGTAATTTTTTTATAGCCCTTTGTGCAACCTCGCTGGTATATGAAACTATTTACCTGTTGCATCTCGGCTCACAAGTCCATTGGTTTGCGTGGCTGGTGTTTTTTTGTACGATGAATATCTACACATTTCACTATTACCTCAAAAGTCTGAAGCCTGAACAGGATAAACGACTCAACTGGTATAGAAAATACAAATTCGTTACCTGGTTTTTAATGCTGACTGGATGTGTTGCTATCGGGTATTTGATCATAACTCATTTTGAAATTTTATTTAGCAGTAGAAATATTGCCTGGACCTTAGCTATTCCGCTACTTTCACTGGCTTATTCATTTCCTTTTCTGCCGGGTGGCAAGGCGTTGCGGCATATTGGCTGGTTAAAACTTCCGCTACTCGGTCTTGTCTGGAGTTTGACCTCTGTATTATTGCCTGCTTTTTATACCGAAGACATACGCACAGGCAGCTCGCAGGTTTGGATATTGTTTTTTGACCGGCTGGTCTTTATATTGGCGCTATGCATGTTGTTTAACGTAAGAGATTATGAAGAAGATAAAGCCGCCGGTATTATAACACCGGTAGTGGCTTTGGGTCCGCAAGTAATTTTAACTAAGGGAAAATGGCAGATCTGCTTATTGAATGTCATCACGGCAATATTATTGATTCAATCATTTCATTTCAGCTCGCCCATTCAATACGCAGCTGTTTTAATACCGCTTATTTTATTATACCTGCTTTTTCAGTTTTTCAGGTCCGATAGAAGCGAAATGCAATTTGTTTATTTACATGACGGCCTGATGCCTGTTAAAGCTTTGCTGCTTATCTTCGCAGCTGTTTTATAGGGCAATAAAATTACTAAAGTACAAGAGTGCGACGCAACAAAAGTTCAATAGTAGCACTGCAGCTTGGTACATAAATAAAATAATCGTATGGCAAAAGCATCCAGACAAAAATCCGTTATTTCCGATTCTTCACTTTCGTTCCTGAAAAATTATATGAACAATGCCAGCCCGGTTGGTTTTGAAACCAGCGGACAAAAGATTTGGCTTGAATATTTAAAACCTTATGTTGATTCTCATTTTACCGACCCGTATGGGACAGCAGTAGGTGTAATAAATCCTGATCATCCTTTTAAAGTAGTGATAGAAGCACATGCAGATGAGATAAGCTGGTTTGTAAATTATATTACTAAAGAAGGATTGATCTATCTGAAACGCAATGGCGGCGTGGATCACCAGGTGGCCCCTGCTCAACGTGTATTCATTCATGGAAAAAAAGGAGTAGTGAAAGCTGTATTTGGCTGGCCGGCAATACATACACGTATCGGTAGTGCGGATCAGAAAGAACCAACACCACGTACCGATAATTTATGGCTCGATTGCGGTGCAAGAACTAAAAAAGAAGTTGAGATAATGGGCATTCATATCGGTGCTGTAGTTACTTACCAGGATGGTTTTGATGAACTAGCCCATGGAAATTATATCGGCCGTGCATTTGATAACCGCATTGGCGGATTTATGATAGCTGAGGTGGCAAGGCTGTTGAAAGAAAATAAAAAGAAACTTCCATATGGATTGTATGTAGTGAATGCAGTGCAGGAAGAAATTGGTTTGCGTGGTGCAGAAATGATCGCAAGAAGAATTAAACCGAATATAGCGATCGTAACGGATGTTACTCATGATACTACTACGCCGCTTATTAATAAAATGATAGAAGGCGATATAGTTTGTGGGAAAGGCCCATCGCTTGCTTATGCGCCGGCTGTACATAATAAATTATTGGCAGTTGTGGAAGAAGTTGCAGCCAAAAGTAAAATTGCTGTGCAATGGCGGGCACTCAGTCGCAGCACCGGCACAGACACCGATTCATTTGCATATAGTAACGATGGCTGCCCGTCAGTATTGATCAGCATTCCGCTGCGTTATATGCATACTACCGTTGAAATGTTGCATAAGGATGATATTGAGAACACAATAAAACTGATGTACGAAACATTATTAACTTTATCACCAAAGACTAACCTGAGTTATTTGTAATTTAATTTGTTGTTGCGTCCGCCGTAGGCGGATCATCATTCAGTAATTCTGTTCAGCATGTTTGAAATATTCTTATATATCGATCCGGGCAGCAGTTATCTTGTTCAGGTAATTATTGCAGCTGCATTGGGTGTTGCTTTCTTTTTTAAAAATATCTTTAAAAATATCTGGCTCTATATAAAATCCTTTTTCTCCCGTATAACTAAAACGGATAAGGACAACTGATGCCTGCAGCACAACCACATCTTGCCTCCTATCGTGATCCTTCAGGGTTCATCTTTGAAAAAGATGGTATTTTTTACAGGCAGGTAAATAAAGTTTTCAAAGATCATTTTGAATTTTTTATTTCCTCAGACTGCTATAAACATCTTGCAGAAAAAAAGTTGCTTATTAGTCATGATGAAGTAAAAGAAAATTTTTCCGGAGACGATAACTGGCTTACTACATTGGAACCAGAACAACTCAGTTATACCAGCTATCCCTATGAATGGAGTTTTGATATGCTAAAAGATGCTGCATTACTCACTTTGCAGCTAATGAAAGAATCTATTGCATTCGGAATGACACTGAAAGATGCAACACCATACAATGTTCAATGGCATAATGGAAGAATGACTTTTATTGATACACTTTCATTTGAAAAATATGATGAAACAAAACCATGGATAGCTTACCGGCAGTTTTGCGAATGCTTTTTGGGGCCATTGTTATTAACACATTATAGTAAACAACCTTTACACAACCTGCTTCTTTCCTGGCCTGATGGAATTCCATTACCCGTTATAAGATCATTACTACCTTTCCGCAGCCGGTTTTCTTTATTTACTTACCTGCATATACACCTACATGAAAAACTGACAAGACCCGGAAAGCAAACAAAACAAAATGTATCAGCATTTTCGAAAACAAAAATGCTGAATCTTGTTAATAGTCTTGAATCGGTGATAAAAGGTCTAAAAGCCCCATCCTCAAAAACAAACTGGAGTGATTACTACGAAGAAGCAGGACAACGTGGTGATTATGTAGAGCAGAAAAAAATAATCATAGAAAAGTGGCTTAATGAAATACCCGGCATTCAAACAGCGGTTGATCTCGGCGCTAATGACGGTTATTTTTCAGAGCTGGTAAGTTCAAAAAATGTTTTTACGGTTTCAGCCGAAGCAGATGCAGTTTGCGTGAACAACCTATACCTACAATGTAAAGAGAAAAAAAAATCATCAATACATCCTGCTATTATTGATTTAACCAACCCCTCGCCTGCTATTGGTGTGAATAATAAAGAGAGAAGCTCGTTTATCAGCCGCACAAAAACTGACCTTGCACTGGCACTTGCCCTTATCCATCATTTATGTATTGGCAAGAATATGTCGTTTGCCCAATGTGCTGAATTATTAGCAAATGTTTCAAAACAATTGATCATTGAATTTGTGCCAAAGCAGGATGCCAAAACACAACTGCTGTTACAAAACAAAAAAGATATTTATACTTACTACTCGGTTGAAGAATTTGAAAAAGTTTTTTCGACTGTGTTTTCAATAGAAAAAAAGGAATCGATATCCGGCACTCAACGGATTTTATATTTGATGAAGAAAAAATGAAAATAAATCTTGTCAACATATTAAAAACCTATCCTCTATTTGTATTTCTTTTACCATTATTCTTTGTTTTGCATGGCTATAATGTCTTTTATCCGCTTATACCTGCAAGCGATTTGCTTTTGTTGACATGCTTATACCTCGCAGGTGCAATTCTATTATTTTTTCTTTTCTGGTTTATATATAAAAAGTGGAGCAAAGCAGCGGTGCTTGCATTTGTATTGCAAAGTTTTAATTTCTTTTTTGGACCCGTACACGATTTTCTTAAAGGCAGTTTTTTCGGCAGGTACAGTTTTCTGTTACCTTTTATACTTATTCTTTCAATAATAATTTTCCTGGTCGTAAGAAAAACAACTCATCGTTTTATCAAAGTCACGCAATACCTTAACTTATTATTCATCCTGTTATGCATTATTGATATTATTTCAATTTTGGGCAAAAGTTCATTTAGTAAACCAGCAGCCTTACCTGACGACAATACACTAACAATATGTCAGGATTGTCCCAAGCCTGATATTTATTACATAATTGCAGATGAGTATGGCGGTCTTTCACAACTAAAAAATCTGTTCAATTTTGACAATATAGGGTTTGAAAATGAATTGAGAAAAAGAGGATTTCATATTATTGAAAATTCTAAAAGCAACTATAACTACACAATGTTTTCAGCTCCTTCAATACTTAATATGGATTATCTAAGCGGTATAGAAGGAAGAAACAGAAGTGTCAATGACAGGCGATTGACGAGCGAAATAATGAAAAACAATAGAGTGGTACGATTTTTAAAAAGCCAGGGGTATGAAATATTTAATCATTCTATTTTTGACTTAGAGGATCTGCCAGCACAGAATCACGGATCAATATTCCCCGCTCAAACACGACCACTGTTGAGCCAAACACTTTTATATCGGTTGCAAAAGGATCTTTGGTATCACCTGGTAACAAATCTTAAACTATCGTCAGCAGAAAAATCGCTTATTTATCAGGATAAAAAAAATAATGAACAGTTTATAGAACTCACGAGTAAAATCGCTATGAAAGAAACTAAAAACCCAAAGTTTGTATATACCCATCTACTGATGCCTCATTACCCATATTATTATGATAAAGATGGAAAAGAGATATCATATAAGTTTCTTCACGATGAGTATGCAACAGATGGCACACGATATATCAGCTATCTCCAATATTGTAATACTATTTTTCTTCAATTCATTGATGGACTTAAATCAGCCTCTCACAAACCGCCCATTATTATCTTTATGAGTGATCATGGTTTTAAAAGCTTTAAAAACAATGCAAATGACAGTAGCAGTTTTTTTAATCTCAATGCTGTGTTTTTGCCTGACTCTTCTTACACAGGATTCTATAAGGGGATGAGTAATGTAAACCAGTTTAGGGTATTACTCAATACTGAATTCAGGCAAAAACTCCCAATGTTGAAAGATTCAGTTTCTTTTATAACTGAATAAAAAATACAGAACTAATGATTAGTTTTGCCAGCTTAGTATGTTTAACCCCAACCGTATATTAGTTTTAGCGCCGCATACCGATGATGGTGAATTAGGTTGTGGTGGCACCATCGCCAAATTCTGTGCAGAAGGAAAAGAAGTTTTTTATGCTGCCTTTTCTGATTGCCAGAAATCATTAGCCGCTGGCCTGGCTCCCGAGACATTGAAAAATGAATGTAAAAATGCAACTGCATTATTACGTATCAAAGAGGCCAATCTTATTTTTTTTGATTTTGATGTAAGAACATTTCCTGAACACCGACAATCCATACTGGAGGAATTGGTGAAACTCAATAAATCGATTCAACCCGATTTGGTTTTTACACCCGCTTCCCAGGATGTGCACCAGGATCATGGTGTTATTCATGCTGAATCGCTAAGAGCTTTTAAATATTGTTCTATTCTTGGCTATGAATTACCCTGGAATAATTTTTCATTTACTTCTGATTTTTTTATACGGCTTTCCGAAAAAAGTATTCAGGCTAAAACCGATTCACTAGGTGCTTATGCATCACAATCTCATCGCAGTTATTTTAAAAAAGATTTTCTTTTATCGCTGGCAAAAGTAAGGGGTGTGCAGGCAGGAAGTGAATATGCTGAAGCATTTGAATCTATACGACTGATCACAAGATGAAAAAATGAAGACAAAACTGTTATCCTTTCTTCGTTCTTCAAGATTGCTGAAATCTGCTTCATCACCAACCAGCCTGTTTGCCTAATTTTCCCAAACCAAAATATTCGTTCAGCTTTAAATTCAAACCCAACTGGTTGTAGGCTGTATTATTCTGGTAATTCGCTCTTGCAAAACGGATCTGTATTTTATTGAGCAACACTGCAAAACCTATTGAAAATCCATTTAATCCATTTCCTTCTTTCCCAATATTCAGTTCTTTGCGGCGCAGATGATTATAACCGAAGGTTGCTTCTACTTTTTTATCAATATGAATAGTAGTGGCTAATACAATATGCTGAAATAGTTTATCAAATGAAAAACCTTCACTGCTGTTTTCAAAATCATTTGCATTATTGAACAAAGTATCGTTATAACTAATATCGAATACATGAAGATGATGTGCTGTAAGAGAAAAGCTGAATGGAGCATTTTTCAAACGCTGAGTTATTCCTGCCTGTAAATCAAAAGGCAGGTCCCCTCCTCTTGCTCCCGGATATTCTTTTAACTGGAACCCTGCATTCCTTATCAAAACCGATGCAGAAAAAAGTTTGGCTGTGTCTTTATACAATAAGCTAATATCAGCCGCTAATCCATTTGCCTTGTATTGACCGTAATTAGAACTTATAAATTTCAGGGTCGTTCCCAAATTCCATTTTTCTTTATAGGAATGCGAAGCTGAAACCTGCATCACCCAATCCGATGCTCTGAACTCACCAAATGTATTCCCGGCAGCATCTGTTTGTGCTAAATTTCCATAATCAAAGAAATGGATCCCGTAGCTGAAGTTGGTATTCAGTTTTGGATTGTGATATCCAAAATTCATATGATAAGTTTCCACTCCTGCATAAAAATCATTAAACACTAAATTGATCTGTGTATGCATGGATTTGTTCAGCAACGCAGGACTATAAAATGCCATTCCTACATCATTTGAATTTGCTGAAACATTTATTCCACCCAGGGCAGTGAGTTGCGGAGTATTTGGAAGATTGAGAAAATTAAATACAGAGTTGCCACCAATAGTTTGTGAAAACAAGCGGCTACAACTCAGTAAAAAAAATAAAACAAAACGGAATTTCACAGCTGCGAAGTTACAGGATTGCTGTGTAAGAAATATTATGGCTCCAGTGCAATATCAAGTACTTCTTTCATTGTTTTTACATAATGAAACTTCACACCTTTAATAAAAGTTGAATCTATTTCGACGATGTCTTTTTCATTCTGTTTGCAAAGAATTATTTCTTTGATGCCAGCCCTTTTTGCTGCCAGCACTTTCTCCTTTATACCCCCCACCGGTAGCACTTGCCCACGTAAAGTGATCTCTCCTGTCATGGCTAAAAATGGCCTCACTCTTTTTTCTGTTAATGCAGAAGCAATAGCTGTCATCATTGTAATACCTGCACTCGGTCCATCTTTTGGTACTGCACCTTCGGGCACATGTATATGAATATTCTTTTTTGTAAACAGATCCGGATCGATCTTATATTTTTTGGCATTGCTCTGCAAATAACTGAGTGCGGTAGTTGCACTTTCCTTCATCACATTACCAAGATTACCTGTTAGCGTTAATTTCAACTCCCCTTTTCCATCACTCAGACTTGTTTCAATAAACAAAATATCACCGCCAACATAAGTCCATGCAAGACCAACTGCAACACCCGCCATGTTCGCCGTTTTATAGATCTCGTTGCTGAATTTTGGTTTGCCGAGTATCTTTTCAATATCAGCTGACGTAACAGAAGGCTTTAATTTTTCTTTTATCACCAATTGTCTTGCCTGGTTTCTCATTACAGATGCAAGTACCCTATCCAGTTCTCTCACTCCGCTTTCTCTTGTGTAATCTTCAATAATTTTCTCTACTACTTTATCTGCGATCTTCAGGTTAGTGCTTTTCAAACCGTGCAGATCCTTTTGTTTAGGGATCAAATGTCGTTTTGCAATTTGTATTTTTTCTTCTACAGCATAGCCACTCAGGTCAATGATCTCCATCCTGTCACGCAATGCAGGTTGAATATTCGCAATATTATTAGCTGTAGCAATAAATAATACTTTGCTTAAATCATATTCCAGTTCAAGATAATTATCATAGAAAGAATTGTTCTGTTCGGGATCAAGCACTTCAAGCAATGCAGATGAAGGATCACCCCGGAAATCACTTCCTACTTTATCCACCTCATCAAGTACCATTACCGGGTTGGATGATTTTACTTTTCTCAATGATTGTAAAATACGACCAGGCATTGCGCCGATATAGGTTTTCCGATGACCACGGATCTCACTTTCATCATGCAAGCCTCCTAAACTTAAACGAACATATTTTCTTCCGATAGCATGGGCAATACTTCTGCCGAGTGATGTTTTACCAATACCGGGAGGGCCGGCAAAACAAAGTATCGGGCTTTTCATATCACCTTTCAATTTTAATACGGCGAGGTATTCAAGGATCCTTTCTTTTATCTTATACATTCCATAATGATCCCCATCCAGCACCTGCTTTGCTTTTTTAAGATCATAATAATCCTTGGTAAATTCTTCCCATGGTAATTCAAGCATCAGGTCAAGATGATTATACACAACAGAATAATCCGGCGTGCTGGGATGCATTCTTTCTAATTTCTCAATCCCTTTTTTAAATGCTTCTTTAGCTGCAACACTCCATTTTTTACTTTCTGCCTTCTTCTGCATTTCTTTTACTTCCTGCTGATTTGCATCTCCACCTAATTCATCTTTGATGCTTTTCATCTGCTGGTGCAGGAAATATTCACGTTGTTGTTTATCGATCTCTGTTTTTGTCTTAGTAGTTACTTTATTTTTCAGTTCAGCAAACTGTAATTCTTTTTGCAGCAATTGCATTAGCAGATCAGCCCTTTCCCGTATCTTATTTATCTCAAGCAATTTTTGTTTCTCTTTAATTTCCGTACTTAGGTTGCTTGAAACAAAATGGATGAGGAAAGAAGGGTTCTCAATATTCCGGAGAATGATTGATGCTTCGGATGGAATATTTGGAGATAGCTGAACAATATCAGTAGCCAGGTCTTTTATGTTTGAAACATAGGCAGCAAAATCTGCATCAGCAGGCGCCTCTTCATCTTCCAGCTTTGTTATCTGCGCTTTGAAATAAGGATCATCAGAAATGATCGCATCGATCTTAAATCTACGTTTACCCTGGATGATAACGGTAGTACCGCCATCGGGCATTTTTATCAGTTTGATGATTCTTGCCACAGTTCCTATCGATTCAAGATCCCCGGATGAAGGATCTTCGATATTGCTGTCCTTCTGGGCCACTACACCAATCAATTTGTCGGCTTTATAGGCGTCGTTTACAGCTTTTATGCTTTTATCCCGGCCAACTGTTATAGGCAAAACAACACCCGGAAATAAAACGGTATTGCGCAAGGGAAGCAATGGGATTTCGGCGGGCACTTCAATATCTGAGTTATTCTGATCTGTCTCGTTCAGTGGAATAATTGGAAGAAAATCCATATCCTCCTCAGGGCCTGTAAAAATTTTCTCAAAACTCATAAGCCTTTCCTGTTTAAGTTATCCTGTCAGTTCAGCATGTACGGGGACAGGGGGTTAAATATACAATGTGAATCTATGGTTGTCAAGTATGATGCCATTACAATAAAAAAGCCCTTCTGCTGACAGAAGGGCTGCTGTTTTTCAAAGCTTGAGATTTTATATGCTAAAGTGCCAATCCGAGAGACAACTGGAAACCCTGGTTTGTCCATTTGTCCTGGTTGTCAATATCATTAATATTTGAAAGTCCTATTGCGTATCGTCCTGTGATCCTGAGTTTCATTATTTGTATCTCCGCTCCCGCAAGCATCGATAAATCACCTCTTCTAAATGCATCGCCTCCATTTTGCAATAAATTCCTGTCCTGGTCGATCAATATACCAAATTGAGGCCCAGCCTGCAGCCGGAAAAAACTAGCCATTTTATATTCCAGAAGGATGGGAATAGATAGATAATTCAGTTTGATATTAGTTCCGTTTTGGGAACTGAATACTCCATCATAAATATTCTTATAACTGCTGTCCAGTACAGTTGAATACTGGTTAAACAATACTTCCGGTTGTATCGTAAGTTTTTTGCTAATGGGTATTTCCATAAAACCACCGAGATGGTAGCCATATTTGAACTGGTCGTTGAATGAATGACCTTCTACTTTGGAAATATTTGCCCCGGCTTTGGCGCCAATATGGAACTGGGCCATGGAGGCAAAAGAAAATAAGAGTGCGGCAGAGAGGAATAAAAACTTTGTTTTCATTGTTAGAATTTTTTGATTAAAAAAATCACACGGCTTGCTTCGAAATCACGTCTATTATTTTTCCAAGTATAGTGCCATGTAACCCGCGCCGGTGTTAATTTTTATCTAATGGATGCAAACTATAACAAGAGAACTGTATGCACAGAATATTATTGTGAACAGCCCTTGAAAACTTTTCTTAAAATCAGAAGATCACACCAAGATTTACATTGAAAAGCGTAGTGAAGTTATTGGTGGCTGCAGGATAATAATAATCAAGGATGAATTGTGGCTGAATGAAAAATTTTCCTACTGAATACTCAGCTTTTAAGAAAAGTGCCCATGAAAGAGGCTGAAACTTAATATTATCATCGAGGTAAACATTCTCTGAATTGTAAATGATATTCGTAGATGGGCCGGTACTGCGTATCAGCTGAGCATAGGTGGTGCTTGATTGATTGAATCCGAATTTCTGCGTACCGAAATTGATTGATGCCTGCGGAGTAAAGCGGATATGATCATTATAGGCAAACACATTCAGCCAATAAAAGTCTTTACGCAACGAACCTGTAACATTAAAATCAGAAATAGATTCGGTAGAATTGATGAAAGTATATCCTCTCGGACGTAAACGCAATGAATTGATCTGCTCTTCCCGTTCCATATATTCTTTTCTTGTACCCCAGCCATAGCTAACCTGTATAGATGGTTTTACCCAGAATTTTCTCCATGCGAAATAAGCATAGAGTTCATTTTCCAAAGGAGAAGTATAAAATGGCAAAGAGTCTTTGCTAAAATACCTTGTATATGAAATACCGGTTGTGAGTTTTTTATTTTTCAGATAGTCATAAGAAGGGCTGATCGCGAATTGATAAAAATTCATATTCACATCATCATTCATTAAAAAACCAATAGTGGAAATTCCAAAACCTGATTTATTGTAGTATCCAAAGGTGGGTATATAAGTGAGCTTTTGGGCTGTTTCGAGATATAAAGACGATTTTCTTTCAAAACTGTAAAAGCCCCTTCCTATTGCAAGGTTAGCAATAAAATAACTTTTGGGAGCAAGTAAAGAATCGAGAAAACTTTCAAGATCATTCATCAACAAATCATAATCCACTGAGGTGTCAATAGCTAATTTATCAAGTGTATCGTTTTTGAAAACCTGTGGCGGTGTCAATGTGGTATCAGCCGGTACTCCCTGGGGATAAACGGTGGCAGTAGTGGTCGTTAGGACCAATAGTATTACGATGATTCGAATCATTGGCAGTAAGCCCTGGCTTAGGGCTTTTGTAATTACAGGCCTATGACCTGAGAGCTCCAACCGGGTTTAAAAAATGTAAAAGAATCCCTAATAAAACGAGACAAGTAGCCAAATATTGGACTTTAAGTACTCAAATCTCTATTTAAACTAGCTCAATCAAAGTAATTTCGGGCAAAATGCCCACCCGACCCGGGTAGCCGATAAAGCCAAATCCCCTGTTCACATACAATTTCTGATGATCTTTTTCATACAACCCTGCCCATTGGTTATAGATATATTGAACAGGGCTCCATTTTATTCCTGGTATTTCCACCCCGAACTGCATGCCATGTGTATGGCCCGAGAGCATGAGATGTATATCGGGGTACTTTTTCAGTACTTCAGCTTCCCAATGTGACGGGTCATGACTCATCAATATTTTAAAAGAATGTTCTTCAGAACCAGCGTATGCCTTTGTCAGATCTCCATAGCGATGAAAACTTCCTTTTGCACTCCAGTTTTGTACACCCAATATGGCGATCTTGTCTCCGTTTTTTTCAATTACCACATGTTCATCCATCAGCAATCGCCAGCCCATGCCTGCATGTACCCGCTTTAGTTTTTCCAAATTCTCATACTGAAGCGGTGTCCACAATTTTTTTCCTGCCGCTTCTTCTCTTTTACTGTGTTCATCATCATGGTCGGGCCAGGGTCGGACGTAATCGCCATAATCATGATTACCCAGGACTGAATAAACGCCTAAGGGAGCTTTCAAATGAACAAAAAGATCCTTGTATTCATCCATTTCACCCGCAGTATTATTCACAAGGTCACCGGTAAATAAAATAATATCTGGTTGCGTAGCAAGAATTTTATCAATACCTTTTTGCACAGATGCTTTATCAGTAAAACTTCCTGAATGGAGATCCGATATCTGGATAATTTTTAATCCTTTGAATGATGCAGGCAAATCTTTAAATGCGAGCTGTTCTTTGCGAAGTTGATAATTGTATTTATTTCCAAAACCGTAGATCAGTGTACCAAACAACCCACCTCCCATTGCAATACCTGCCCAACTGAGAAACGCAGAACGGGAAATGCCGTCGCTTTCCTGTAACGCCTCTGCTTCTGTACCACGAAAAAATATTTTGCCGGCAACCCATTGAATGGCCCGTCTCACATCATCCAACAAAAAGAAAACAGCAGCTATGAGTTTTGCAAAAAATAACCCGGCTATAATAGCAAAGATGGTAGTACGGATAAATTTTGCCTGGTTCTCAAATTTAAAATAAGGAAGTAACAACAATACAATAATAGCTCCGGCCGAAAGAACCCAGTAAGCAGAGTAAATGATAATTTTTGTTTTTGAATTAGCTGAATGTGACAGAAATCTTACAACCTGGAATATATAAATATCCAGCAACACCATAAAGCCAATCAACATCCACCAGAAGGTTGTGTTTCGCATGATAAGCATCAAATTTAGTGAAACCTGCGTGCCACCACTACTTACGAAAAGTTATATTTGCCCACATAAACAAGCACAATGAAATTCACTTACTACGGTCACTCCACTTTTTCGGTAGTAACAAATGGTAAAAACCTTTTGTTTGATCCTTTTATTACACATAATGAACTTGCCAGTAATATCGAACTAGCGAATATACAGGCAGACTATATTCTTGTTTCGCATGGACATGCTGATCATATTGCCGATTGTATTGCCCTTGCAGAAATGACAGGCGCCAAAGTAGTTTGCAATTGGGAAGTTTATGAGTGGCTGAGTAAAAAAGGGCTTAAAAATATTCACCCGATGAATACCGGCGGAAGTTGGGATTTCGGTGAATTCAAAGTAAAATGTACGGTAGCACATCATAGTAGCGGCTTACCGGATGGAAGCTATGGTGGCAACCCAATGGGTTTCATTATTTACAGCAGCGAGGGGAATTTCTACTATAGCGGCGATACGGCCCTTACGCTGGATATGCAGCTTATTCCTAAATGGGTAAAACTTAATTTTGCCGTTTTACCCATTGGCGACAATTTTACCATGGGCTATGCAGATGCAACAGAGGCTGCGAAAATGATTGATTGTAAAAATGTTGTCGGTGTTCACTATGACACATTTGGGTTTATAAAAATAGACCACGCTAAAGCGACAAAATCATTTGAAGAAACTGGTTGTAAATTGCATTTACCCAAAATAGGAGAAACAATTTCTATCAATTAAAATCACAATCCGAAGAGGAAGAGGCACATGGCAAGAATAATCGGCGTAGCAAATCAGAAAGGAGGTGTGGGTAAAACCACAACGGCTATCAACCTGGCCGCAAGCTTAGGCGTACTCGAATACAGAACATTACTCGTAGATGCGGACCCGCAAGCCAACAGCACTTCTGGCCTCGGCTTCGACCTGCACAATGTAACGCAGAGCTTGTATGACTGTATGGTAAACGAGACAAAGGCAAAAGATGTAGTATTAAAAACAGAAATACCCAATCTTGATCTTATTCCCTCACATATTGACTTGGTAGGTGCAGAAATTGAAATGATCAACTATCCCAACCGGGAAATGGTATTGCAAAATTTGTTGGAGCCTTTACGCAATGATTATGAGTTTATCATTATTGACTGTTCACCATCGTTAGGTTTAATCACGGTAAATGCATTAGTGGCCGCTGATTCTGTAATAGTTCCTGTACAATGTGAATTTTTTGCACTGGAAGGTCTGGGCAAATTGCTCAACACAATTAAAATTGTGCAAAGCCGTCTGAATATTGAATTACAGATCGAAGGCATCCTGATGACAATGTATGATGGCCGCTTACGTTTATGTAACCAGGTAGTAAGTGAAGTAAGAAAACATTTTGAAGAAATTGTTTTCAGTACGATCATTCACCGAAATTCAAAATTAAGTGAAGCTCCAAGTGTTGGCAAACCTGTGATACTTTACGATGCAAACAGTAAAGGAGCAATGAACTATCTCAATCTTGCAAAAGAGATTTTGCAAAAGAATGATATGACCAAGATCAAAAATGAAGAAAGAATTCTCGAACTGTGAGGCAGCTCTCTGATCTCGCAACTATGAACAATGAACGCATGAACAATCCAAAACAAAATAAGGAATTACTTGGCAAAGGAATCCGCTCCTTATTACAAAGTATCGATACTGATCTAAAAACAAGCAGCGGGCATTTGAAAACTGCTGTCGTTGAAACTGTAACGGGTACCAATCGTATTCCGATCAATGAAATTGACACCAATCCCAAACAACCACGTCGTGATTTTGATGAGAATGCATTGAATGATCTTGCTAATTCAATACGCCTGCATGATATCGTACAACCGGTAACCGTTTCAAGATTACCATCAGGCCGTTATCGTTTGATTGCTGGTGAAAGAAGATGGCGTGCAGCAAAGATTGCTGGATTGGTTGACATACCTGCTTATATCCGCCAGGCCAATGATGCGCAGTTATTAGAACTCGCCTTACTTGAAAATCTGCAACGTGAAGATCTGAATGCAATTGAAATTGCACTCAGCTATAAACGAATGATGGATGAGCTCAGTTACACACAGGAAAATGTAGCCGAGCGGATGGGTAAGGACAGAAGTACCGTTGCAAATTTTATTCGTTTATTAAAACTACCGCCCGATATACAGATTGCCGTACGTAATGGCGAAATAAGTATGGGACATGCAAGGGCCATCATCAATGTAGATACAATTGATAAACAACTTTTCATCTTTGAAGAGGTAAAAGAAAAAGGGTTATCAGTCCGGCAGACAGAAGCCCTGGTAAGAAACATGTACAAAGATGCCGGTATCGTTAAAAAAGCTACAAAAAGCAATCTAGATCCTGCCTTTCAGAAAATTGAAGATAAATTAGCATCCCATTTCAGTACAAGGGTAAAACTGAGGCACGACAAAAATAATAGCGGTCAGATCACTATGGAATATTATTCAGTTGAAGAGTTAAATAATATTCTCCGGCAAATGAATGTAACGATTGATTAAACCGCTTCTCTATTAAGTAATCTGATACAGCGAATGAAGCTTTTTTCTTCCCTTATAATATTTCTATTTGTGTTATCCGGGAATGTTTTTTCTCAAGATGCCCCACCGAATAATAAACCTGTTCTGAAAAAAGATTCTGTTGTTACGGTTCCAATTAAAGCTGATACAGCAAAAAAGAAAGAACATAGCCCGAAAAAAGCCGCAATTCGTTCGGCCATAGTACCCGGGCTTGGACAGATCTACAATAAAAAATACTGGAAAGTGCCGATAGTATATACAGGATTGGCTATAACCGGTAGTATATTCGCTTTTAATCTTGGTCAGTACCAGGACACCCGGTATGCCTATACTGTAAAATACAATATGCGGGTATTTAAAACCGATTCAGCAAAGTATGACAAGGTCCGTAATGATCTAAAACCGTTAAGCGAAGAATCATTACGCTATTATCGTGATCAGTACCGAAGAGATATTGATTACTCCGCTGTTTTCTTCTTGCTTATATGGGGACTAAATGTAGTGGATGCAGCAGTAGATGCCCACCTGAAAAGTTTTGATGTAAGTCCCGATCTCTCACTGAAAATAAGACCAGGCTATAGTGATTTTGCCAAAACAAATGGACTCAGCCTTATACTCAGTTTCAAATAATAGTTTATCGTTTATGGTTTTTGGTTTATCGTTATTTATAACTTTGAGCTATTCTTAGTAACAAGCTCAAACAACCAGTAACAACAATGAAACTTGCATTAATCGGCTATGGGAAAATGGGAAAAGCGATCGAAGAAATTGCGCTGCAGCGTGGCCACCAGGTTATCTTAAAAATTGATATTGATAATGCAAATGAATTTACCAAAGAAAATCTTGTTGCTGTAGATGCTGCTATTGAATTTACAAGTCCACATAGCGCTTATGAAAATATAAAAAAATTGATGCAGTTTGGTGTGCCGACCGTATGCGGATCCACCGGTTGGCTGGAAAAAATAGAAGAAATTCATAAACTATGTAAAGAAAATCAGGCGGCTTTTTTATATGCAAGCAATTTTAGTGTGGGTGTAAATATTTTCTTTGAAGTAAATAAAAGACTGGCTGCATTGATGGCTCCCCATAGTGATTATGAACTGCAACTAACCGAGATACATCATACAGAAAAAAAAGATGCACCAAGTGGCACTGCTATTACATTAGCCGAGCAAATACTGGAAGTAATACCCCGCAAAACAAAATGGGCAAATCATATAAGTGATAACCCCGAAGAATTAGAAATACTGAGTGAACGGATTGACCCTGCTCCCGGCACACATAAAGTAAAATACTCATCCGGCATTGATGATATCGAGATCATACATACAGCACATACCCGTAAAGGTTTTGCCCTCGGCGCTGTGCTTGCAGCAGAATTTTTAAAAGGAAAGAAAGGAATTTATGGAATGAAAGATGTGTTGAACTTGTAATTTCTGGTATTTGCTGGATAAATGAGTTACTAGGTCATTTTAATATTAAAACCACTGAACGATATCTTCATGTGAGCAAGAAACAACTGGTACATATTGCGAGCCCTTTTGATGAATTATGGAAGAGCAAAACAGTGGAATGGTAAAAACGGATTGCACTAACAACAATACAAAATGCATTAGTTTATTGATTTTCAAGGCTCGAGAATTTCATAAATCACAGCTTATATCATAAATTAGAGTGTTGGTTGCAATTGTATCGTGACTATCACTAATGGAAAATGAAATACTTCAATACCACAGTTTCTATGACTACTCTGATGTAGAAATTCAGTATTCTATCAAGACAAAAAAACTTAATCTGGACGCACTATCTGACCTTTTGAAAATCCAATCAACAAGAGGTTGGAGTTTCGGAGAAACCTATGAAGGCAAACAACTCAACACCGCCACAAGACAAGTAGAAACTATTACAAGAAAACGACCGAACACTCATTGGGTTTTAAATTCAAACAGTTTGACAGAGAGCAATAGGTTTGAAAATCATGCTGACCAACTTCTTAGTTTATTAGTTCCGAAACAGAATATTATTAAGACTTTGATGGAGCAGAAAGACGATTTTGAAATTATGACTTTCATATATCTTACATTCGATGTAAATGAAAAGCATTTTGGTTTTGGCACAACCACGGAGTATTTTAAGAAACTTTCAGACATTTCACATTACATCGAATGGCGGACTAAATAACAACTGCAACCAACATGAACTGTGTAAAAAACCAAATATAAAATTGATTTTTTTTATGGTTTAGCTGAGCAATAATTAGGTTGATACAATGTTTTGTTTTTTACCACTGCAAATACTTGTTTTAAAAGTTTATTACACACCGCTATTAATGCTTGTTTTCCCGTTTTTCCATTAGCTCTAAGTCTTTCATAAAGTGTTTTGCAG